>DASYZB010000008.1 GCA_035946615.1 Verrucomicrobiia bacterium | reverse complement strand
CGCGAGGCGCAGATGTCTTTCCCACACTGGCGTCGTAACCCTACGACGCCAGCGGTGGGTGGTTGTTTGATTAGAGGCCGGTAATCTGGCGCATGGCGTCGTGGAAGGACAAGCCGAGTACGCGCATAAAGAAGTCGATGGCGTTGCCCGCCAGATTGCGCTGTGGCCAACGCCAGTAACTGTCTTTGACTAAGAGTCCGTCCCTCCGGGACTCATTCCCTTTTGGCGTTTGGTCCCAAAGCTAAAGCGGGTCTGTAGCAGAATTTGTGGGTGATCCGGTGTAGAGAATTGCGGCCTGCGGCCGAAAGTTTTAGATGAGTTTTTCGCTTTGGACCATGGCTTGCAGAGGCATCATGAAAAGCAAACGCCCGGTCCGGGACAAGCCCGAGGCCGGGTGGGATGTACTGGCTGCAATCCATGGACGGTCCGGTGCTCAGGTTGCACTCCTGCAGAGCCTTATCCCCCGAACCGCCCAATAAAGTAGCACACCCACCCACTGCACAAAAACTGGTCTTCGGTTTATTCAATCGTTTTTGCAAGTTGATTGAACGCGTTAAACCAGAAGACCAGCTATGCAGGTGGAACTTAAAACGATTTTGAACCGAATTCAACATTTCAGGGGTTTCGTCTACCGGGATATCCGGCTGCGCAGCCCTCGAGGCAAGCTGCGCATCGAGGTGCGTATTGAGCCGCATCAGAGCATGGGTGCCCGATGCTCGAAGTGCCGCCAGCCGGCGCCAGGTTACGACCGACTGCCTGAGCGATGGTGGCGGTTTATCCCGCTGTGGGGAATTGTCACCTGGTTTTTGTATGCCCCGCGCAGAGTGGAATGTGCGGTGCACGGCGTGGTGGTCGAATACATGCCCTGGAGCGACGGCAAGCGACCGATTACCCTGGCCATGATGGACTTTTTGGCGCGGTGGGCGCGGCATTTGTCGTGGCGGCAGACGGCCCGGGCCTTCCACACCAGTTGGGAAGCGGTCTATCGCTCGGTAGAATGGTTTGTGCAGTGGGGCCTGGCGCACCGACAACTTCAAGGGGTCAGGTCCATCGGCGTGGACGAAATTCATTGGGGTAAAGGCAAACGGGCGGATAATTTCCTGACGGTCATCTACCAAATCGACGCTCAGTGTCGGCGATTGCTGTGGGTCGGGCGACGGCGCACGCAAGCGACCTTGCGCCGCGGGCTGGCAGCGCTGGGACAGGAAGTGGTCGGAGAGCTGCGTTTTGTGTGCAGCGACATGTGGCAGCCTTACTTGAAGGTGATCGCCGCTAAAGCCAGTCAAGCCCTGCACGTGGTGGATCGTTTCCATATCACGATGCACTTGAATCAAGCCGTCGACCAAGTGCGTCGTTCTGAGAGCGGACGGTTGCGTGGCCGTCCTTTGGCCCAACGTCTCAAGCACATGCGTTGGCAGTTGTTGCGCCGAGGCAGCCGGGTGCGCGGCCATGCTCGCCGCAAACTCAATGCGTTGATGGCTAGCAAGCTGGCCACGGCACGGGCGTGGAACCTTAAGGAGTCTTTCCAGTATATCTGGCATTACAAATCCCACATCTGGTCGGGGGCCTTTCTGGATTATTGGTGCTCGTTGGCGATGCGCAGCCGCATCGAGCCGATGAAGAAGGTGGCCCGGATGTTGCGCACCCATGAGCCGTTGCTTCTGAATTGGTTCAAGGCTAAGGGCGAAATCTCCAGCGGCGCCGTCGAGGGCTTGAACAATAAAATCCGAGTGGTGACCAGACGTGCTTACGGCTTTCGCACCTTCGATGCGATGGAAATAGCCATGTATCACACGCTCGGCCGGCTTCCAGAGCCGCCGTCAACCCACAGATTCTGCTGACGAGGCGCTAAAGCATTGGGCTATTCTCGGATGTCCCTCCGGGACAGGTCTGGGCTGTACTACCCACCGGTGCGGGGAATTCCAACCAACCGGCCATACGGACCGCCACGTTGCTCGCGGCGTGGAGTCCAGCGCCAGCTTGATCTGCTGGAATTGAGGCTGGGTGGAGGCTTCGGTTGCGACTTGCGCTCCGCAGGCTTGAGCGGTAGAAGTTTTCTTGTGTCTATTCATTTGCCGGTGGACGTAGCAGCTTTGTTGCGCGTCCGGCAGCATTCATGCCATCTATCAATCAATCCCTGGGCCGCTGTTGACAATACAGCCAAGGGAAGTGACGATGCTCGGGCATGAACTCTCTGTCCGCGAACTTGCTTTTGCGCGCGTCTCTTTTTTTCTTTCTGCTGTACGTTCTAAACCCCCTTGTTCTAGCTCAAGAGAAAGACGCCAAGCGGGAATTCCGAGGGCCTGGAACAGCGCGAATGGCCGAGCGGCTCCAGAGAATAGCTGAGCAGGTTAATCCCATGCGAAATCCTTTCTTGAGCACTCAGCGTGCTAAGATTTTAGAGCCCATCTTGGCCTCCACAACCGATACGCAACGTCGTGGAGAATTGTCCTTTTTGCTCGCCTCGCAGTTGTTGAACGCAGGGCGGAATGCAGAAGCGCTGAATTTATTTCAAGGACTGGAGCAATTGGTCAAGACAGCGGACCCGCAGGCGTTCCTGCGGAACCGGACCACCTTGGAGATCAAAGAGGCCCTTTGTTGGATGCGGATTGGGGAGATGACAAATTGTTTAGCCGATCACAATCCTGAGTCATGCCTGGCCCCGATTCAGGGGCGTGGCATCCACCGTTTCCAAGAGGGTTCGCGTAATGCGATGCAGATTCTGACCGCGTTGCTCCAGCAAGAGCCTGGAAACCTAACGGCTCGCTGGCTTTTGAACATTGCGAGCATGACGGTCGGGGATTACCCGGATAAAGTTCCCGCTCAATGGTTGATTCCCCCGAAGGTTTTTGCTTCGGAGTATGACATCAAGCGGTTTCCAGAGATTGCCGGATCCCTGGGCTTAGACCCGATGAAGCTGGCCGGCGGCAGTATCCTCGAAGACTTCGACGGAGACGGGAATCTCGACGTTATGTGCTCTTCCTTTGGGTTCCAAGATCAACTCCGTCTCTTCCATAACAATGCGGATGGCACATTTACTGAGCGCACGGTTGAAGCGGGGTTGCTCGGAGAGGTGGGCGGGTTGAATTTAATTCAGACTGACTATAACAACGATGGTTTTCCAGACGTGCTGGTTCTGCGCGGGGGATGGATGGGTTCGGAAGGCCATTTCCCAAAGTCCCTCCTGCGCAATAATGGGGATGGCACCTTTGAAGATGTAACCGAATCGGCGGGCTTGCTCTCTGCCAAACCATGTCAGACCGCGGTTTGGTTCGATTATGACAATGACGGCTGGGTTGATTTGTTCCTGGGCAATGAATCAAACGGTCCTGACCAAAATCGATGCGAGCTTTTCCATAACAACCGCGACGGTACGTTCACCGAATGCGCCGTCGAGTCGGGTGTCGCCTTTTTGGGGTTCGTTAAAGGGGTTTGCAGCGCCGATTTCAATCATGATGGGCGGCCTGATCTTTTTCTGTCAGTGCTTGGTGGACCCAATGTGTTATACCGTAATGACGGGCCATGGACAAATTCTAACGGGAAGATGGTCTGGAAATTCACCGACGTTGCCAAGCAGGCAGGCGTCACCGAACCCATTTTCAGTTTTCCATGCTGGTTTTTTGATTACGACAACGATGGTTGGGATGACTTGTTTGTTTGTGGATACCGCATCAAGAATGTGGGAGATATTTGCGCCGATTACCTTGGGCTTCCCACGGACGCTGAACGGCCTCGCCTTTATCATAATAACCACGATGGGACGTTTAGGGATGTCACCCGCGAAACCGGTCTCTACCGCGTGCTCCATGCAATGGGTTCCAACTTTGGCGATCTTGATAATGACGGTTTCCTGGACTTTTATCTCGGCACTGGGGAACCAGACCTGGCTACAATTGTCCCCAATCGCATGTTTCGCAACGATGGCGGCAAACGGTTTCAAGACGTTACAACTTCGGGCGGTTTTGGCAACTTACAGAAAGGCCATGGGGTTTCCTTCGGTGACATCGATAACGATGGCGACCAGGACATTTACGAAAATATGGGCGGCGCGGTCAGCGGTGACCTTTATAGTAATGTCCTCTATGAAAACCCCGGACACGGCAACCATTGGGTCACTCTAAAACTCCAAGGCGTCCAGTCGAACCGGGCGGCTATTGGGGCCCGCATCCGGGTTGTCGTGAACAGCGCCACGGGTGAGCACAATTATTACAAAACGGTCGGCACCGGCGGCAGTTTTGGTGCCTCCCCGCTCCGGCAGGAAATCGGGTTGGGACAGGCCCAGTCAATAAACCGCATTGAGATCTTTTGGCCTCGGACAGGTAAAACGCAAGTGGTGCCACATGTGGCGATGGATCACTTCTACAAGATAACCGAAGGCCAACCGCAAGCTGTGCTGTGGAATCTCAAAAGCTTCCGCTTAGCCTCGAAGCCGATGGGAGGCCCTATGATGCACCATCACCATAACTAATGCATCTATGGACCAGGGCAGTAGGCGGGGCCGCCGGGAATCCCTTCTATTCCCTGGTTTTTCCCATCTATGCACAATCCAGGTGCGCTAGCCTGGAATTGCTTGACGAATGTTTCGAGAACGGGGACTGGCGCTCCTTTGAAATCACCCGCGCAGCGTACAAAACAATTCGCGTGCCAAAAAGCAATTTCTTCAATATCTCAACCGATCCGGGAGCGGAGGGATGCGGAGAAGGACTTCCTTAGTTAGACCGGGGTTGAAGGGGTTGATCCTTCGGGAGTGGAGGGAAGCGATTCCACTCGAGCCACCAGCCCTTGAGGCGCCGAGCGGTTTCGTTGCGCTCAGCTATATCCATGGGTTTGACGATGTAGGAGTTGGCGCCGAGTTCGTACGCCCGGGCGATATCGTGCTCGTGCTCAGCCGAGGTGCAGACGACCACCACAATGCGCCGCAGCAAGGGCTGGGCGCGCATCCATTCCAGGACTTCGAAGCCGGATTTACGCGGGAGTTTCAGGTCGAGCAGGACCAGGCAGGGTAAGGGGAATTGGGCGCGGTCGGCAAACGGGCCGGCGCCGCTGAGATAGTCGATGGCCATTTGACCGTCAGTGGCGACCTGGACAGGCATGGTAATGCCGGCCTGCTCGAACGCGATCCTGAGGAGGAGGATGTCGCACTCCTCGTCCTCCACATGGAGAATGCAAGTGTCCCTCATACTAGGCTGGGGTTGCTTTAGGAAGTTCAACCCAAAATTTGCTGCCCTGGCCGGGCGTAGATTCCAGGCCAACCTGGCCGCCCATGCGCTGGATCACCTTGCGAACCAGGGCCAGGCCAACGCCTGTGCCCGGGAATTCTTCGGTGCGGTGAAGGCGCTGGAACATGCCGAAGATCTTTTCGTGGGAGTCCTCGGGGATGCCGATGCCGCGGTCTTCCACCCAGACCCGGAGTTGGTCGCCGTAGTCTTCAGTCCAGACGCGCACCCAGGGCTTGGCCCCGCGAGGGACGAATTTGACGGCGTTGCCCAGGAGGTTGGAGAAGCACTGGACGAGGCCGGCGTGGTTGCCGAGGACACGGGCGGCTCCGTCGCAGTCGATGATGACGTCGGCTTCGGAGGGTTGGAGATTGGGATAGGCCTGGACCATGCCGCGCAGTAGCTGACAGACGTCCACGGGCTGCAAGGGCAACTCTTCTCGGACGGCTTTGGCGTAGCTGAGGGCATCCCGGATCAGTTCATCCAGGCGAACGGCGGAGGTGCCGATTCGCTCGAGAAAGTCGCGGCTTTCGGGGCTGAGGCGTTCGCCCTCCGCTTGCTCGATCAGCGAGGCGAAACTGCGCATGGCGCGGAGCGGGGCGCGCATGTCGTGGGCGAGGGAATAGGAAAAGCCTTCGAGGTCAGAGGCATAGCGGGTCATCGCCTCTTTGGACCTGCGCGCGATTTCCTCGGCTTCTTTCCGCGCGGTGATGTCTTCGATGGCCAGGAGAATCAGGTCGAGCTGCTGGACGCGGCGGCCGCTGAGCAACATGGTGCGGCGCCCGATGCTATCGAACTCGCGCGTGACCTCGTAGTCCCGGAACACGCGGTCGCACGGGAGGATTTCCTCCAAAAGGCTGCGCAGTTTCGGGATGTTCCATTGGCCATTGCCCAGTTCGTACACCAGACGACCGAGGGTCTGTTCGGGGGTGACCTGGAAGGCGCGGTAAAAAGAGGCATTGGCAGTGAGGACCTGCAGGCCGGGCTTGAGGATGAGGAGCGGGGAAACGGATTCAACCACGGCCTGGGCATAGTCGCGGCTCTCGCGGACCTCGTGTTCGGCCTTTTTGAGCGCCTCAATATCCAGGAGCATGAGCACCACCCCGTCGATGCGGTTGTCGAGGGTGAGAAAGGGGCGCGCGCGCAGGTCGTAGGAATGGCCGGCTTTGTCGCGCACCTCCCGCTGCAGCGGGCGGCCGGTGGCGACGACCTCGGCCAGCAACTCTTCCAGCTCGGGCAGATCGAGGTTGTAACGAACGCCGCTCAGGGCCCGGCCAACGTCCCCGGCCAGCAGGTTAAAAATCTTTGTCACCGGCGGGGTGAAGCGGCGGACGGTCAGGTCGCGGCCCAGCACGAGAATCGGGGTGTTGATGCTGATATGAAAATTGTGCAGCTCGGCGATCAGGCGGTTGAGCTCGGCATTTCGGCCGCCAAGTTCCTCGTTGACGGTAGTGAGCTCTTCGTTGCTGGACTCGAGTTCTTCTTTGGAGGTTTCGAGTTCTTCGTTGATGCTCTGGAGCTCTTCGTTGCCGGAGGTAGCCTCCTCGTTAACGAACTGGAGCTGCTCGTTGGCGGCTTCATATTGCTCCTGGATGGACTGAAGGTAATCGCGGGTCTCGGCCAGCTCGCGTTCGAGTTGGGCGATGCGCCGGCGCAGGGCCGGTTCACCGATTTCACCGGGGGCGGCCAGGACGGGAGGCGCGGGTTCGCGTCGCGCTCGCGCCTGGGTGGAGCCGCTGGCTACGGCCTCGTGGAAGAGCACGAGGTAACAACGCTCTTTCAGATTCTTAAGGGGAATGACTTCGAGATTCACCGTCCGCAGCTGGCCATCGTGACGAAGTCGAATGCCTTGCTTGCGGAACGGGTTGTCCTGCGCCTTGGCCTGCTCGAGCAACGCGCGCAATGGAGCTTTGAGACCTTCGCAGGCCATCTTCAGCAGGTCATGCGTGGCTTTGCCGATGGCCGGTTCGAGAAAAGGGCCGGTCGCCCCGCGGAACTGAAGGATCTGCGACTCCGCGTTAATGAGCACGCTCGCCGGAGCGAATTGGCTGACCAGGAGGCGGTCGGCTTCACGCTGGGCGTTCAATTCCGCTGTGATCCCGGCGGGCAGCGCGACCCCAGGAACGGCGCCAGCTTCTTGTTGGCGCGGAGTCGAACGGCGGGCGACCGGGACTTGCCAGGTGGGGCTCGGCCCGGGTTTGCGCACAAAGATGCGGAGCTTTTTGTCCACGGGCTCAAAGAGGTCGCGGGATTCGCTGGCGGATTCGGACACGCCCAGAAACAGGCAGCCGCCGGGTTTGAGGCCGTAGTGGAAGGCGGACAAGATGCGGCCATGCAAATCTTTATTGAGGTAAATCAGCAGATTGCGGCAACTGATGAGATCGAGGCGGCTGAAGGGCGGATCGGTCAGAACATTGTGCCGGGCGAAGATGACGGCGTCGCGCAGGGCCTTGTTGATGCGAAAGCCACCGCCGGGCTCCTCGGTAAAGAAGCGGCGGCGGCGCTCCGGGGAAACATCGTGAACCAGGCTCTCGGGGTAGAGGCCCTGGCGAGCTTTTTCGAGCAACTGCTCGTTGAGGTCGCTGGCGAAGATTTGCAGTTTGGGAGCACCGAGCATGCGTTCGGCGAACTCGGTGTAGGCCATGGCCAGGGAATAGGGTTCCTGCCCGGTCGAGCAGCCCAGGACCCAGAAGCGGACGGATTCATCCGGGCTCTGCTCGAGGAGCTTGGGAAAGACCTTGCGCTGGAGAACTTCAAACGCCTCCGGATTGCGGAAAAAACTGGTGACACTGATGAGGATGTCGCGGTAAAGGGCATCGAGTTCGGCGGCGTCACGCCGGAGGGCATGTGCGTAGGCGTCGAGGGTTTCGGCTTTGTTTAGGACCATGCGCCGGGCGATGCGGCGATGGATGGTGCTGGGTTTGTAAAGGGAGAAATCGACGCCGGAATGACTACGCAGGTGGAGGAGGACTTTTTTGAGGTCGTTCTGCTCCTCGGCCGAGGCGGGGAGAGCCTCAACTGAGTCCTCCCGTGCTGCCGTGGCGGCTGAAGGGCCGGCGGCCGACAGGCCTTTCTGGAGGGAAGGATGGCGGGCAATCCGGGCCAGTTCCTGCGCCATCAATTCGGGGGAGAGGACGAGGTCCACGCAGCCCGCGGCAACGGCGCTGCGGGGCATCGAGTCGTATTTGGCGGAAGCGTCCTGGGCGAAGGTAATGCCCCCTTCAGCCTTGATGGCCTCCAGGCCGAAGGTGCCGTCGGAGGCGGTGCCGGAGAGAACGATGCCAACGGCGCATTCGCGCTGGTCCAAAGCGAGGGATTCGAAAAAGTGGTCGATCGCCCTAAGGGCGCCCCGCTTCACCTGGCGGCGTTGGAGCCTGAGGGTACCCTGCTCCATTATCATGGCGGCATTGGGCGGGATGACATAGACGTGGTTGGGCTGGACTCGGAGCCTATCGGTGACCTCGCAGACCGGGAGGGAGGTAATGCGGGTCAGCAGCTCAGTCAGGGCACTGGGGTGGTCGGGGTCCAGATGCTGGACAAGGACAAAGGCCATGCCGGTGTCTGCGGGCAAGTGCTGGAGCAGGCTGGTGAAAGCCTCCAGGCCGCCGGCAGAAGCGCCCACGCCAACGATGGGAAAATTATTCTTGGCAGCCGCAGCGGGGTGATTCGTGGGCTGCGGTTCGGACGCTTCTTTGCCGGCAGCGCCTGCGTCATGGGTCTTTTTGCGACCTTGCCATTTCATCAGGACCTGAGCCGTGCGGGGAAGAGGAGGTTGCGATACGACATCGCGAAATCCAGGATCCGCGCAGCAATTAATTATGTACCCCCCCCGGGTGAATCAACTCATTATGGGCTCCGGGGTTGAGGCAATCCGCAACGCGGCGCCACCGCCGGGGGGGGCCTCGGTTATAAGTATTTGGTAATTTCGGCGACCAGTATGCCGCACTCGATGGTCTTGCCGAGACCGACTGCATCAGCGATGAGGATGCGCTGTCTCGGTTGTTGGAGCGCGAGGCGGGCAGGATCAAGCTGGTAAGGCAGTAGGTCCATCGCTCCGCGATGGCCGAGGGTCAGCCGCACGTCTGGTGGAACTGATTGGCGCAGGAGCGCTTCAAGAATTTGGAATGCACCGACCGTCTCACCGGCAACATCGTGGCGGCGGTATTCCAGCACGAGACTTCACGGTCACTGGACCCGCACCTACACAGTCATTGCATTCTGTTCAACGCCACTTTTGATCCGGTCGAGAAAAAATGGAAGGCGCTGCAAAATTACGAAATGCTGGCGGCGCAAAAGTTCGTGGAAAATGTCTATTACCACGAACTGGCACGCTCGCTGGTCAAATTCAGCTACCAGATCGAAAACAAACCGCGTGGCGATTTTGAAATCAAGGGCGTCTCGCCGGAGCTGGTCAAAAAGTTTTCCAAACGGCACAACCAGATTGACCAGAAAACCCGTGAACTGTTGGAGCGCCAACCGGAAAAGGCCGAGGGCAATCTGGCGGCGATTCGGGAAAACATCGCGCACAAGGAACGGGCGCGAAAAATTCAGGACATCGGCTTGGAAAGGCTGCAAGCGATTTGGGGCAGTCAGATGACTTCACCGGAAAAAGAATCGTTGCGGATGCTTGCATTTTACCCCGTTAATGCTATTCGCCGCAATGTGGTCGCAATAGCGGTCGCCTTGATGATCCACGGAGACTGAGGAATCGGACCCATGCACCAAACCATCCCTGTGTCCGGTTGCACACATGGCACACTGACAACCGCCATCTTTCAAGGTCGTTTCCGCCGTGCCTTGGCAATCCGCCCCAGCAACTTCATCACCGCCACGCTCCCGTCCGCCTCGCCCTTCTCAAAATCACCCTCCGTCTGCGCCATGCAGTTCGTCACATGCGCCAGGCACAGCACTGGTCTCCGCCGCGCGGTAGAAAACGCGTAGAGCGCCGCGCTCTCCATCTCCACCGCAAGCAGTCGTTCCTTCCTGGCCAGTGCGATGGCTTCCTTCGTTTCCCGAAACGGCGCATCCGTTGTCCACACCGACCCCTCCTCAATCGCGACCTCGGTGCCCTTCAAAGCCCGCCGCGCGAACCGCAGCACATCCGGACGAATCTCGGCGTAATCCGACGCCGGCAAATAGTGATAGCTCGTGCCCTCATCCCGTAGCGCCCGCGTCACCAGCAAGAAATAGGGCGTTTGTCGCACCGGCAGAATCTGCCCTGACGACGTCACGCTCACCACCAGCTCGCACCCCGACGCAAACATTTCCTCCGCCACCAGCACCGCAAACGACGAACCAACCGCGCAACCCAGCACCCCCAGCCGGGCGCCGCCGGCCTCGAACTCATAAAGCTCCGTGTGGTAACACGCCCAAGCCGCGCTCAGCTTCGCGGCTCCCGTCCTTCGCAAATACCTCACCAGGTCACCGTCGGGGTCCATTACGCAGATCCCTGGCACCTTGCCCTTGGCAATTCCTCTCTGCCGCCGCGCCTCCCGCAGCAGATTCTCCGGCGTGAATACGGCCCGCCGCCGGTAAAACTTGTTCCTGAGTAAAGGGGGTGTTTTCATCCAGCTGCTGGCCCGCTCTTGTTGGACCTTTTTTCCCAAACCTGCCAGCGCTCATGTCCGGCAAACAGAGTCAACGAATCCAACGCCGCATCATCTTCAAGGCAAACGAACTTTCCCCCAAAAAGTGACTGTGCCACTTCACGAGACAATGGAAATGGTGGCGGCTCGTCCTCCACTCCATAGTAGAAGAAGCCGAGCAGTTTTCCACCGTCTATCAGCGTGCTTGCAACATGCCCCGCATAATCATGCCACCTGCCGGGTGGCAATGAACACAGAAAGGTCCGTTCGTAAACCAGATCGAACTTGCGATCGGCGAAGTCGGCGTTGAAAAAATCCCCAAGCATCACCCGTTTGCCCAAAGTGCCCAATTCGCTTTGGGCCCGTTGGACTGCCGAAGGCGAGAAATCAACCGCGAGCACATCCCAGCCGCGCTCCGCAAAAGCCCGGACCTCGTAACCTGAACCGCAGCCGGGGATCAAGACCCGCCCCGGAGCCTCGTTTTTTTGCAGCCACTCCATTAACGCCAGCGGCACACCGCGAAAATCCCACGGCGTACGCCCAGTGCGATAGCGCTTGTCCCAAAATTCAACCTCGGTGCTGCTCATTTCGGTTTCCCTAACGAATTCTTCTGCCGGAGCTCGAACCGCCCAACTTCCTCCTGGCCCCCATTCCGGATCGGCCCAGCACCGATTTCCCGCCTGGCAGCTCCGACGACACTGGCAGGCCCGCTAGCCGCCACTCTGGGTAGCCATCAACCAAGCGTCGAACCTGAAAGCCCCTCTTCCGAAGCCGTTCCACCGCCTCGAAAGCCATGACGCAATAGGGCCCCCTGCAATAGGCTACAATCTCGCGCCCCCGCCCAACCTCAGCCAGCCGTCGCTCCAACTCTTTGATGGGGATGTTGATCGCACCCTCAATGTGCCCCGCTGCGAACTCCTCGGCGGGCCGGACATCCAGCATCGTGACCGAACCGTCACGCTTTCGCCGCTGCAACTCTTCGCGGGAAACCGGTTCCAAGGCATCGCGCTGACGAAAATACAGGTCCACGACCCGGGCCGCCTCGGCGTAGTTCCGTTCCGCCACTACCCGCAGGGCAGTGATCAGGCTTAGCACTGCATCGTCCGGTAACAGGTAGAAAACGTATTTCCCCTCTTTTCGGCTTGTCACCAAGCCCGCCCGCCGGAGGTGCAGCAAATGCTGAGAGGCATTAGCGATCGTCAGACCAGCCAGGTCAGCCAGTTCCTCCACGGAACGCTCCCCTTGCGCCAGCAGTTCGAGCAACTCCAGTCGGTGACCGCTCCCCAGCGCCTTGGCGACCTCGGCGAAGTGGACGTACAGGCGTCGCTTTGAGCCAGCCCTTGCACTCTCGTTTGTTCTGGATAACATTCAAGAGAATAATTGAATAATCACAGCACGTTGTCAAGCCCGCGGAAATTGCGAAGATGCTATGAGCCAAATTTACTTAGACTATAACGCGAGCACGCCGATTGCACCCGAAGTGGCCGACGCCATGCGCCCGTTTTTGATGGGGCATTATGGCAACCCCTCCAGCGCCCACTGGGCTGGGGCGCCGGCGAAGCAGGCGGTTGAAAATGCCCGAAGGCAAGTGGCCGGACTGCTCGGTTGCGCCGCAG
The DNA here is from genome assembly GCA_035946615.1 of Verrucomicrobiia bacterium. Taxonomy (NCBI): domain Bacteria; kingdom Pseudomonadati; phylum Verrucomicrobiota; class Verrucomicrobiia; species Verrucomicrobiia bacterium. The sequence continues at coordinate 97,281 of DASYZB010000008.1, read as the reverse complement.
AAGAAGTCGTTTTCACCAGCGGCGGCACAGAAGCCAACAACCACGCCATCAAGGGCGTGTTCTTTTCGCCGAGTCGCAAGGGCAATCACATCATCACCACGCAGGTCGAGCATCCCGCATTGCTTCAACCCTGCCGCTTCCTCGAGCGCTTGGGCGCTGAGGTGACTTACCTGCCGGTGGACGGCGCCGGCAGGGTCTCTCCCGAACACGTCCGGCAGAGTATCAGGCCGGGCACGATCCTCGTCAGTGTGATGCACGCCAATAACGAGGTGGGCACCATCCAGCCGATTGTGGAAATCGCCCGCATTACCAGAGAGCACGGGGTGCTGCTGCACACCGATGCTGCGCAGTCCGCCGGCAAGATTCCCACACAGGTTGCGGACCTGGGCGTGGACCTGCTCTCGGTCGCCGGCCACAAGCTTTATGCACCCAAGGGCGTTGGGGCTCTCTATGTCCGGCAAGGCCTTCATATCGAGCCCTTGATGCACGGAGCCGGACACGAGGCGGGCCGCCGGGCAGGAACGGAAAACGTGCTGCTGGACGTCGCGCTCGGGGCGGCATGCGAACTGGCCAAAGCGAACCTGGAAGCCCGTCGCACTCATCTGACCGAACTGCGGGACTATTTCCACACCGGAATGACGCGCTTGTTCGGAGACGCCCTGCGTCTCAACGGGCATGTCTCGAAACGTCTGCCAAACACACTCAACGTCACCTTTCCCGGACACATCGGCAGCGAAGTGCTGGCGGCGCTGGAGGGTGTCGCTGCCTCCACTGGCTCGGCCTGTCACAGCGGGCGCCACGAGCTTTCGCCCGTCCTAAAGGCGATGGGTGTTTCTGAGCCGGCGGGCCTTGGCGCAGTACGCTTCAGCCTCGGTTTCGGGACGACGATCGACGAGCTGGACCGGGTTCTGGCTATGCTGGAATCGCAGATTCTAAGGCGCCCGAAGAGCAGGCAAACTCACCGGCATTCATGAAACCCTCCTTCTACACAACAGCCACCGTTTTTGGAGTCTTCCTTCTCCTTTGCGGTCGTCCTGGACAAGGTTGAGCTCCAAACCGCCCCTCCGGAGAAGGCAACTAAATGAAGTCAGGCGCCGGAAAGAGACTCGCAATGTTGACATTGGCTGCAGCCCTGGTGGCCCTCCTCGTCTACGCACAAATCTCCCCTCACCCGCGCAGCGTACAAAACAATTCGCGTGCCAAAAAGCAATTCCTGCTCAGACGCGTCAACTGCTTTCTTTGATTTCGTTCAGTTTTCTGGGGGCATCATCAGAAGGTGGAGGTTGGAATCGGCTAACAAATTGGAACGAAGGAAACCGGGCAGCCAGCGGCCGAGGCCGGTCTCCCTCGCCACGTTTTGCAGGCAAGGAATTGGATGCCACCACGGCGGGACGGAGTCAACCCTTTGGTGCGGGCCGGCCGAAGGTGTCGTGGTGCGGTTGGCAGCGGGTCGGCTGCGGGCCAGCTCTTGGCGTTGGGAACTTTGCAGGAGCACTCTTCGGGAGAACGTTTCTCCGACGGTGTGGCCGTCAGAGACTGTGACGTCACGACCTGCTATCCGGGTCAACGGCCTGGGAAGGCAGCCGCCCACCATGGTATTGTCCGTAACCGTCATCAAGCCGGAAAACGAGCGCGCCCAACCTATCAACCGGCCATGACGGCCAAGAAATTGCACGGGCCGCGCGCCGTTTTCCGAAAAGTTCTCCGGGTCAACTGTTGGACTCCGCGATCCAGGCGGCGCAAATATTCCAGCGCAATCGCTTTGCGCTGCTCGTCAGCCATTGTCCTGATTTCCATTATATTATCCGGTAGTGTCAGTTTGCTTTCAGTTTTCCCGCGATGCCCGCGACGTGCTTGCCCTGAAATCGGGCCATCGTCAATTCCTTGGCGCTTGGCAGGCGCGAGCCATCAGGAGCCGCAATCGTTCCAGCCCCGTAGGGACTCCCGCCGCGCACTTCGCTGATATCCATCGTCTCGGGGATTGCGTAAGGCAACCCCACGTAAATCATGCCATGATGCAGCAACGTGGGAATGAAGGTGAGAATGGTAGACTCATTCCCCCCGCCTGTGCCGGTGCTGGTAAAAACGCTGCCAACTTTTCCGATAAGGGCGCCCTTGAGCCACAACTTTCCTGTCTGGTCGAGAAAGTTCCGCATCTGTCCAGCCATGTTCCCAAATCTGGTGGGAGTGCCAAAAATGATGGCATCGTATTGCGGAAGTTCATCCGGCGTCGCCAACGGCGCCTCCTGCTCAAGCTTCGCCCCGTATTGCTTGGCCAGTTCGGGCACCATCGTATCGGGAACGCGCTTTATCACCACATCGGCATTCGCCGAACGGACGCCTTCGGCGACGGCTTTGGCCATGATTTCGATGTGGCCATACATTGAGTAATAGAGGACGAGTATCTTGGTCATTATGTGTTTCCTTGTTCTCGGTTAATCTTTCTGCACCAAATCTTTCACGCCGTTGGGGAACATGGCGCGCGCAACTTCCACGGTGTCGCAAAATTCCCGCAAGAGCTTTATCCTTCCGTTTTCTGCAATGAGCCGGCCTCCGTAAAGCTGCCGGTAGCGTCGGGCCGTTTTTTTAATTACCGCATCCACCTCGTACTCACCTGAGACGTGATTTTCGTCTTCGCCAGGGAAAATTTTGATGTTCTGGAACTTGAAATTCTCTGCCCCATCCACGACGGGGACAAAAAACCGCCTCAAAGCCTCCGGCCCCTGGTAGCGGATCGGCAGGTTGACCGACCCGAAATAGGGAAATTCAATTCCGCCATCGTCCGCGAATAGCGCTATCGCTCTTTCCACCTCGCCCGCGGAAATGGCGGCGAGGTATGTTTCGAGGAGGTCCTTTGCTGTTTTCATATTTCGCAGATTTTCTGGTTGTAAGTGATCTTGACAATGTCCCTGACGCGGCTTGGCGGTTTTGTTGCGGGAACGAGCCTCGGATTGCGGCTTCCCTCCATGCTTTGTCCCTTCCGTCAGTTCCCTTTCCGCCTGTAAACCAGTGACGCTCGTGATCACCGTGCCCGCCGCCGTTCCCAAGCCAGAGGTGACACGCACGCTTTTCAATCCTTCGCCGCAAGTCTGCATTCGGAATTTCACGGTTGTTTTCGCCGGCATTTGCACTTGTTTTCATCCTGCACCACGCTTTTGCTTTCCGTCCACGCTGCGGACTTTTCCCAAATATTAATGATGATCTTAAAAAGGGCTAATGCCGTGTTTTTGGTGTTGCTCATACTTTGAGTAATACCTAACTTGCCATCAATGGAACTTCGGCACCTGCGATATTTCGCCGCTGTCGCCGCTCACGGCAACTTTAGCCGTGCGGCAAACCAGTTGCACATGACCCAACCGGCCTTGAGCCGCCAGGTAAAAAACCTGGAAGACGAAATCGGAGTCGCACTTGTCGTTCGAGGCCAAAACACGATTTCCCTGACTTCGGCCGGAGAAAACTTCTACGAAGAGGCGAAGGATATTCTGGCCCGCGTGGACGTCGCAGTTCGAAGAATCAGAACTCGCCCGCAGGGGGAGAAGCTACGCGTTGGGTATGTTCACTCCCTCACTGCCGGGATCATGCCACGGGTCGTTGAGCAATTTCAGACTTTCAACAGAGGTGTCTTTCTTGAGCTCTCCGACCTCACGACAGAGACGATGTGCCAGAGAGCCGCCGCCGAACAAATTGACATCGCAATTCTCCCCAAGAGTTTGGAGACGCATTTCAAAGGATTTCAATGGGTGGAATTGCAAAGGCTTGCCCCAGTGCTTGTCATCTCGAAAAAAAGCCCGCTCGCCAAATTGGCCAAAATTCATCCGGAGAAGCTCCGCGAGAAGACGCTGCTCGGCTTGGGCGCTGACAAGTATCCGGAATATGTTCCGCGACTTAAGGCCATTCTCGAGCCATTTGGCGTTAAGCCGCAATTGCGCAATCACACCTCGGAAGACATCGCCGCACTGTTTATCGCCATTGAGGCACAGGCCGGCATGGCCGTTTTGACGGAAGGCATCTTCCCCATGCTTCCCTCGACCCTCACAGTGATCCGGTTTTCGCCCGAGCTGGCTCCGCTCCTGATTGCAGCGGGGACACCAACCCTCCGCCCCAACCCGAATTCCGAGGCCTTCCTAAAAATCCTGTTGGAGGAAATGAATAGATCCTCCCGTCGCAAAAAATAGCAAGGTGACCGAGGGTCATATCCCCAGTTGTGTGGAGGGGGCTCCACCAGCCGTCCAGGCACCCGCTCCTACGGTTTGAAGGTCAACCGGGTTTTGCGTAATCCATGGCTACCAGGCAGACATCATCGCTGAACTCGGCGCCTCCGGCAAAGGAGCGGATTTCCTTCAGCAAAGTATCGAAGAGCTTCGGGGCCGGCAAATGGAGCCGCCGCTGGACGGCGTCGAGGAGCAACTGTTGAGTATAGAGATCGTCCCCTGCATTTTGGACTTCTATCAAGCCATCAGTGTACAGGAGGATGAGGTCGTTCGGTGAGAGCATGATCTCGGAACTGAGGTAGTGGGCGTCTTCCATCAAACCGAGGGCCGGCTGGCTTTTGCCGGAAGCGTTCACGAGGGGCACGACCTGGCCGGCGCTGCGGCGGAGATGAAGGGGTTTGGGATGGCCTGCATTGGAGTAGAGCATGACCTTGGTCTCGCAATCGGCCACAAGGTAAAAGGCGGTCGTCAACAAGGGGGTTCCGGTGTGTTGCAAGATGGCGCACAGGTCGTTGTTGAGTTTGGTCAGGAACTCGCCCGGCTGCGTGGCCAGTGGTTTGAGCTCCTCGACCAGGGCCCGGATCATGGCTGTGATGAGCGCTGAACGCACACCGTGTCCGGCGACATCGCACAGGAACACCCCGGCCTGGGTTTCGCTAAGGGCTGAAATGGTGAAGAAATCTCCGCCGACACTTCCGGTGGGCAAATAGCGATGGCTGAACTGGAAGGCGCTGGCCTCCTCGGGCGCCGAGCGCGGGAAAGCCGGGTATTGCTGCGGGAGCATGGTGAGCTGGATTTCCCGCGCCATTTTAAGGTCTTCCTCCATCTGGAGGTTTTTGGTCTGCAGCTCGCGGCGGCTCTGGGCCAGGGCAGCATTGGCACGGCGGATTTTTTCATCGGCCATCCGCTGCTGGGTGATGTCCCAGAATATCGCCTGCAAACCCATGATTTCCCCATTGGCCGCGCGCAAAGGCGTTTTCACCACCTGCACGTATATTTTTTCGTGTCCCGGCGGCTGATGTTCTTCGACCGTTTCATAGGGCTGGCCTGTTTCCAGCACACGGCGGTCGTCCCGCTGGTATTTGGCGGCCAGGCCGGTGGGGAAAAAGTCAAAATCGGTTTTGCCTATGATTTGGTCGAGCGTGCGGCCAAGGGTTTTGCAAAACTGCTGGTTGGCAAACGTGAAGCGGAACTGCAGGTCTTTGCGGAAGATGTTCTGAGGCAGTGTTTCGACCAGGGAATGGTAAAGTCCCTCCGAATTGCGGAGGCGCTCCTCGGCCTTGCGCCGCTGGGTAATGTCTTCAACGGTGCCTTCGTAATAGAGCAAGCGGCCTCGGGCGTCGCGGATGGCGCGGCAATTCTCCGAAATCCAAATGATGCTGCCGTCTTTGCGATAGACCTCCGACTCAAAGCCCCGGAGCACATCACTTTCTTGCATGGTACGGACGAAATCATCGCGGCGGCCCTGGCGGACATAGAGTTTGCGGCTGATATCGGTAAGGCCCTGCATGAGGTCCTCAGGTGAATCGTAACCATAGATGCGCGCCAGGGCGGCATTGGCCATGAGATAGCGGCCATCGGGTGTGGTTTGGAAGATGCCTTCAACGAGGTGATCGAAAACGCTGTGGTATCGCTCCTCGGCTTCGAGCAGCGCCCGGTCCATGCGGCGCCGTTCGATGGCGTATCGCAACGAGCGTTCCAGCCAGGCCGATGTGAGCTGGCCTTTGACCAGGTAGTCATGCGCCCCGGATTGGACGGCCTCGAGCGCCACCGTTTCATCCGCTGCCTCGCCCGCGACGATAATGGGAAGTTGCGGGGCTCCAGCGTGGATGAGGGAGACGTTGGCCAGGCCGGCGCCATCGGGCAGGGACATGTCAAGGACCACGACATCGAATTGATCGCCGGCCAAGGCGGAGAGCCCGCCGCGCAAATCCTCCGCTGGCATTACATCGGCCGCAAGGTCCCGGGCTTGCCCCAGCATCTCGCCCACGGAGCGGGCGAACCCCGCGTCGTGTTCGATCAGGAGCACTTTCAGTTTATCCAGTGCCATAGCAGCGCCCTTGGGCAGATTCCCAAAAACAAGCTTTCGGGCTGATTATGCACACTATGATGGCAGAAACTGTCCTGGTTGCCAATTATCAATATTACGGACACATCTTGACATCGTTCCGTTCCGCGTAATGGTTACCGGGAGGGAAGGAGTTTTTATGCAAGGAATGGGCCAAAGGAAGGCCGCTGCTCCGAATCAGGAGTTGGCGGCTGCACTGAACGCGGGCGTTACGCGGCGCGATTTTGTCCGCTCCGCCCTGGCAGCCGGGGTTGTGCTGGGCGCTGCGCCGGGTGCTTTGGGCGCGGATACTGGCTCGCCAGCCGCATCCCAGAGCAACGAGCCGGTTCCGCGCCGTCTCCTGGGAAGCACGGGCCAAAGCATCTCAGCGATTGGGTTAGGGGGCTATCACATCGGCAATCCGCCTGAGGAAGAAGGCATTCGAATTGTCCGCAGCGCCATTGATCGCGGGATAACCTTTATGGATAACTGCTGGGATTATCACGATGGCATGAGCGAATTGCGGATGGGCAAGGCCTTGCGTGACGGCTATCGGGAAAAGGTCTTTCTCATGACCAAGATAGATGGGCGGACTAAAAGCGCCGCCGCCACTCAGATTGATCAATCTCTACAGCGCCTGCAGACCGACCACGTTGACCTCATGCAATTTCATGAGGTCCTGCGGCTCGAAGACCCGGACCGCATCTTCGCTCCGGGCGGGGGCATGGAAGCGATGCTCGATGCCAAAAAGGCGGGCAAAGTTCGTTTCATAGGGTTCACCGGGCACAAGGACCCGCTAGTGCACCTGCGCATGCTCGACGTTGCCGCCCAACATCAATTCCGGTTTGACGCGGTGCAAATGCCGTTGAATGTGATGGACGCCCATTTCCGCAGCTTCAGCCGGCAAGTAGTTCCGCGCCTGGTCGAGGAGAAAATTGGGATATTGGGTATGAAGCCCCTTGGCAGCGGCAACGTTTTGCGCAGCCATCTGGTCACGCCGATCGAATGTCTGCACTATGCGATGAACCTGCCGACCTCGACGGTCATCACCGGGATTGACCGAATGGACCTGCTGGACCAGGCACTCGAAGCCGCTCGGACGTTTAAGCCATTTACGCAGGAACAGCTCGCGGCACTGCTCGATCGCACGACCCAAGCGGCCGCTTCCGGCAAGTTCGAGCCGTTCAAGACCACCTCGCAGTTCGATGCCACAGCGCATAACCCGCAGTGGTTGGGATGAGGACTAGCGCAGTCCTTTTCTTGGGCTTTTCTTGGGCTTTGCCTTTCATGGCATTTTGGCTTAGTTTCCACGGCCATTGTCAGGAAAATGCCGAGCGTCTATATCAAAACCTACGGATGCCAGATGAACGAGCGGGACAGCGAGGCCGTGGCTGCCCAACTCCTGGCGAAGGGTTATACATTGGCCGGGTCCGAAACGGTGGCTGATGTCATCCTGCTCAATACGTGCAGCGTGCGGGATATGGCCGAGCAGAAGGCGCTGCACAAGATGGAAACCCTCTCACACCAGACGCGTAAACACCGGCCCGGGGTTGTTTTGGGCTTTATGGGATGCATGGCCCAAAGCCGTGGCCACGAGCTGATCGATCGATTGCCCGATGTGGATTTGGTCGTGGGGACACAGAAATTTCATCGAACCGCTGAATATCTGGATGAACTGCTTTCAGGCCGCCGCGACAAAATTGTGGATGTGGCCGAAGAGGCCCGGAGCGAGGCAACCATTCGAGAACATTTGGTCAACGGCAACGCGAAGACTTCAGTGACTGCCTATGTGAGCATCATGCAAGGGTGCAATCAGTATTGCACCTTTTGCATCGTGCCCTATACGCGTGGGGAAGAGCGCAGCCGAACCATTGCGGATATCGTGGCTGAATGCCGCGAGCTGGCGGAGCGCGGGGTGAAGGAAGTGACGCTGCTGGGCCAAATTGTGACCAGCTACGGCAAACGCGACATTCCCAGGCAGGCCGGCAAATCGGCTTTCGTGCAGTTGATCGAGGCGGTCCACCAGGTGGACGGGCTGGAACGCATCCGGTTCACCTCGCCGCATCCCAAAGGATACGGGGATGATTTGGTCGAGGCTTACGGGCGCCTGCCGAAGCTGGTTGAGAGCGCTCATCTCCCGGTTCAAAGCGGGAGTGATCGCGTGTTGAAACTGATGCACCGCGGCTATACCCGCGAGCGGTATATCGAACTCATCGGCAAGCTGCGCCACGTTCAACCTCAGATGGGGATTACAACAGATTTCATCGTAGGTTTTCCCGGCGAAACAGAAGCTGATTTTGAGGAGACCCTATCCCTGGTGCGGGAAGTGCAGTTCGATCAGGCCTATATCTTCCGCTACTCGGAACGGCGGGACACGCCGGCCGCCGCGATGCCCAATCAGGTGCCTCAATTGGTGCGTGAAGAGCGCAATCAGCGCTTGTTGCAGACCCTCAACGCGGTTGCGGGCGCACGGTATGGATTTTTCGTAGGTCGTCAGGCTGAAATCCTGGTGGAAGGTCCCAGCAAACGGAATCCGGAACGGCTTACTGGCCGGACGCGCTGCAATAAGATAGCGGTGTTCGAGGGCTCGCCTGCGCGTCGGGGTCAGGTGCTGGATGTGCAAATCACAAGCGCAGGGTCCTTCACGCTCTACGGCCAACCCGTTCCTTAGGGCCGACTGGCATTCGGCTGCATCATACCTCCGCTGCTTCCAATTCAGGTGTTCTTGATGAAACGGCCGGCTGGGGCGATGGCCGGTTATAGGCCATGAAATAGAGCAGAGGGATAGCTACTGGGGCAATCAGCATTGAGATGAGCCCACCGGCCATGAGGGAGATGGCCAACCCTTGAAAGATCGGATCAAAGAGGATGACGGTCGCGCTCACCACCACGGCCAGAGCGGTCAACATGATAGGGCGAAAGCGAATAAGGCCCGACTCGACTACTGCTTCGGCCAGCGGTTTGCCCTCAGCCAATCGCAACTCGATGAAATCAACCAGAATGATGGCATTGCGGACCACGATGCCGGCGCCGGCCATGAAGCCGATCATGGAAGTGGCGGTGAAAAACGCGTGCAGAATTCCGTGCGCGGGTAGAATGCCGACCAACGAGAAGGGAATGACGGTCATGACAAGGAAGGGGGTCAGGAAAGAGCGAAACCAGCCGACCATCAGCACATAAATGAGAATCAACACGGCGGCGAATGCCAGGCCAAGGTCGCGGAACACCTCGATAGTGATATGCCATTCGCCGTCCCATTTGAGGGAAGGTTCGCGGCTGCTGAAGGGGAGGACCGCGTTGTAAATTGTGAGCGGGCGCCCCTCGCCCCCGAAGGCGCGGGTATCAAGCTGGCGCAGCGCCTTGTTCATTTTGAAAATCGCATAGACTGGGCTCTCGATTACTCCGGCGACATCCCCAATAACATAGGTAACCGGGAGGAGGTTTTTATGATAAATGCTTTTGTCGGCGGTGGTTTGATCGATCTTCACCAACTCACGCAGAGGCACCAGCGGCGGCGGACCTGGCGGAGCGCCGGGGACCGGCAACGAACCGGACGGGACGTAAAGCGCCAGGAGGTCTTGGGACGAACTCCGGCTGGAGCGCGGCAGTTGGAATACGATATTAACGTCTTCCTTTTCGCGGGGTTGGTGCAACAGGTCTGCGGTATCGCCCGCCACGGCCAGGCGCAGAGTCATCGCGAGAGTTTCAGCGCTGACCCCGTTCAAAGCGGCCTTTTCCTTATCAATGACGAATCGCGCCTTGGGCTGGTCGGCTTCGACGTACCAGTCCACATCCACCACGCCGGGTGTTTGCTGGAAAATGCTTCGCACCTTGGCAGCAAGCGCCAGCCGCGACTCGTCGGTCGGTCCATAAATCTCGGCGACGAGCGTTTGCAAAACGGGAGGGCCGGGCGGCACTTCAGCCACAGCCACACGAGCCCCATACTTTTCGGCGATAGCCGCCACGCGGGGGCGGACGCGTTTGGCAATATCGTGGCTCTGGGCTTGCCGTTCGTGTTTGTTGAGGAGATTAATTTGAAGGTCTGCCACATTGGCCCCACGCCTCAGGAAGTAATGCCTCACCAGGCCATTAAAATTGAAGGGGGCCGCAACCCCGGCGTAAATCTGGTAATCGCTCACTTCCGGTTCGACGCGCACGGCGGCTGCGATTTCGCGCGCGGCCTGGGCGGTGCGTTCCAGCGAGCTGCTTTCGGGCATGTTCAGAATAATTTGGAACTCACTCTTGTTATCAAAGGGAAGCATTTTCATTTTCACCCAGCCGATGGCCACGGTGCCCATGGCGATTAGCAGGAGCAGCGCGATACCGCCTAGGAAGCCGTAGCGCCAAGCGCGTTGGTTCAGCAGGCGACCCATAAGACTACGATAAATCCGTGGAAAAAGCCGTTCGCTGCTCGCTCCGTCGAAGTGTGGTTGCGCGTGGCTCGCCCCCGCACCGCCCAAAGCCTCCTCAGCGCGGTGCCGGCGCCACTGCAGGATTCGGATAGCGGCCCAGGGCGTGACGATGAACGAGACCGCCAGGGAGAAAAGCATGGCGGCGCTGGCGCCGATGGGGATGGGCCGCATGTAGGGCCCCATCAATCCGCCGACCAATGCCATCGGCAGGACCGCTGCGATGACGGCGAACGTCGCCAGGATGGTGGGATTACCCACTTCACTGACAGCTTCGACAGCAATGGCGGCCAGGTTGCGGTCTTTGCTTTCAGGCAGGTGAAAGTGCCGGACGATATTTTCGACTACGACGATGGCATCATCAACCAGGATGCCGATGCTGAAGATGAGCGCAAACAAGGTGATGCGATTGAGAGTGAACCCGTAGAGATAAAACACCAGCAGCGTCAGCGCAAGGGTGGCTGGAATGGCAATGGCCACGATGAGGGATTCGCGCCAGCCCAGCGCCAACCAAATCAGGATGGAGACACTGAGGACGGCGATGCCCATGTGCAAGAGCAGTTCGTTGGATTTGTCAGAGGCTGTTTCGCCGTAGTGACGAGTAATGGATACCTGCACGTCAGAGGGGATTATATAGCCTTTGAGAGCGTCCATTTTCCTCAGCACTTGTTTGGCGACCGCAATGGCGTTAGCGCCCGGTCGTTTGGCAATCGAAAGCGTGACGGCCGCTTGCTCATCCGCCGCACTCGAGGCGGCAGCTCCGTTGCCATAGAAGACGTATTGGGACAATTCCTCGGCGCCATCGACGATGCGGGCGACGTCATGAAGATAAACTGGGCGGCCCCCATACACACCCACCACGACCCGGCCAACCTGTTCGGCATTGGTCAGAAAGGCCCCGGTTTCGACGATCACATCCTGATTATTGCTGGTAAGGTCGCCTGCAGCGTACTCGCGGTTGGCCTGACGCAGCATCATGACCAGGCCCGCAGCGCTGAGGTGGCGTGAAGCCAGCCTCGCCGGGTCGAGCAGCACACGGACCTGCCGGCGCGCACCGCCAATGATGGCCGTTTCGGCAACCTGCGGCACCTGTTTGACGGCATCATCGACCTGCGCAACCAGGCGCCGCAACGTCAAATGATCGTAATGCGCGCTATGAAACGTCAGCGTCAGAATGGGAACATCATCAATGGACCTGGGCTTAATGAGCGGGAAAGAAACCCCCGGCGGAATACGGTCGAAGTTCGAGCGCATTTTCTCGGTGACCTTAACCAGGCTCTGCTCGGGTTCGGACCCGACTTTGAAGCGGACGATAACAAGGCTCTCGCCTGGGCGGGAAGTCGAATAGACGTATTCCACGCCTGGGATTTCCCAGAGCAGCTTCTCCATGGGGCGGGTGGCTCGCTCTTCGACCTCCTTGGCGCCAAAGCCGGGCATGGCCGCCATGACGTCGATCATGGGGACCTTGATCTGCGGTTCTTCCTCTCGTGGCAGCAACAGGACCGACCCGGCCCCCAGCAGCAACGAGGTGATCACAATAAGCGGGGTGAGCTTCGAGTTGATAAAGGCTTGCGCGATCCGGCCAGCAATACCCGCCTGGCGCGAGTTGGCGTTTTTGGGGAAGGCTTTCATGAGTGTAGTCCCTAAGCCCTGCGCTTCATTGAACCTGGACTGGCTGGCCATCGACCAATTGGTCGGCGCCTTCGACCACCACGGGTTCGCCCACATCCAGCCCGGCGAGGACTTCAACCTCCTGACCAAAATGCTTGCCGGACTTAACCAGGTGCAATTGGGCGCGTTGGTTGGCGACAACAAAAGCGATTTCCAATTGCCCGCGCTCGATGATTGCCCCGGCGGGGACCCGCATTGTCTTGTCTTCTCCAATGGGCACCAGGAGCCGGCCAAACTGGCCCGGCATCAACCCGGAGGATTCGGGCAGGTCCAGTTTAACCCGAAAGGTGCGGCTTACAGCATCGGCAGAGGGGGCGATTTCGGCCACGAGGCCCGAAAGGTCGCCCGCGACGGCATCGACGCGCACGGCCATGGGGGCATCGCGTTGGATGTGGGCGGCGATGGCCTCTGGCACATCGGCCTCGAGTTGGAGCGCGGCAGGGTCCTCGATATCGACCAGCGGCTTGCCTGGAACCGCTAAATCGCCCACATCCACCCATCTCTTTGTTATAAGCCCGTTGAACGGGGCGAGTACTTGAACGTAGGCAACCATGGCCTGAGCCTCGGCCACGCTGGCCGCAGCCTGGCGATAGCGCCCCTGGGCGGCATCATACTCCGAGTGCGTGACCGCCTGTTGCTCGAAGAGACTCGAAATCCGTTTCCAATCGCGCTCGGTCTGCTCGAAACCGGCTTTGGCCTGGTCCAGTTTGGCCTGGATTTCTGGAGCATCCAATTTGGCTATCAAGTCTCCGGTCGAAACGGCCTGGCCCAGGGTGACCGGCATCTGCTCGATGCGTCCGCTGACTTTGGCTTCCAGCGTGGCGCGCAATTTTGCGCGAACGGTTCCAACGACTTCTTCGGTCGCCTGCCGTTCTTTGAGCTCGACGGGTTGAACTCGAACGCGGGCCGATGGCAGTTCTGCGGCGGTTTGCGCTATTTCGGGGCTTTTGCCGCAGCCGGCCAGGAAGAGTCCTGTCAAGAAGAGAAGGGAGTACGTTTTCATCTAATTTCGTATTGCAGAGGAATCGAGTTGCGGCAAAGCGAGGGCCTTGCGAAGTGCGGCAATAGCGATGTGCTGGTCGGCTTCGGCTTCAGCCCTGCGCACCCGAGCGGCGACGAGCGCAGTTTCGGAGTCCATGAGCTGAGTCGCCAGGCTCAGGCCTTGTTCGAAGCGTGCCCGGGTCAGGGCAAGGCTCTCGGAGGCCTGGCCAACGGCTTGTTGCGTGACGTCCAGGCGCTCATCGGCAGCCTTGAGATCGAGACGGGCTTGCTCGACTTCGAAGCCAATGGCCAGCCGCAACTTACGCTCTTCCTCGCGAGCCGACTCGAGGTTGGCCGCCGCCTCGCGCACCCTGCCCCGCGTGAGTTGCCCATCCCAGATGTCCCACTGGAACATGGCGCCGGCGGTGTAACTGCCTCCACCATTGTCATACTTCCAGCCATAATCGTAATCGACGCTGCCAAAGGCGCTGAGGCGGGGTATGTAGCCGGATTTGGCTCCGCGAACTACTTGTTCGGCGGCCCGTTCGCGCTGCCGGGCGGCAGCCAGCTCTGGCCGGTGCGAAAAATCCAATGCCCTGGGCGCGCTGACATTGGGCGCGCTGGCCGCCACGACGAACTCTCCGCCTTCAATCCCGAGCAAGTTGCGCAACGCCCGACTGGCCAGCGCTTCAGCATTGTGAGCGCGCACGAGGTCTTCACGCGCCTGGGCCAAACGGACCTCGATGTCCAGCACATCGCTTTTGAGCAGCGACCCGGCCTGGAGACGCTTATTTGCTATGGCCACGTTGGTTTCATAGGACTCGACCGCAGATTGAGCCGCCTCGATAAAACGGCGCGTCTTGAGCACCGTATGGAAGGCGCGCGCCACTTCGAACCCCAAGGCATTCCGCACCGCCTCGTCGTCCCGGCGGGCAGCCTCGGTGTTCGCCTTGGCCGCCTCATGACCGGCCTTGTTCCTGCCGCCGGTATAAAGGGGAACCGTGACGAGGCCTTTGGCATTCAGATTATCGACGTCGGGCACATCATTGAAATCAAGGGATTTGGAAAAAGCGCGCTGATTGAGAATGCTGCCGAAGACCATCATGGGATTGTCAGTGCGCATGTAGCTGGATTGGAACTGGAGCCGGGGCCAGAAGGCGGCATCGGCCTGCTCGAGGCCGGCCTGTGCGGCGGCGATCCGGTGCCTGGCCAGCAGGGCGTCGGGGCTGTTGGTAAGCGCCTGAGCCAGTGCGCGCTCGAAAGTCCAGGGCTCAGCCCCGAAAGCCGCCAGGGAGATTAAACAGCCAAAAAGAAACAGGCCGAACTTCTTCATAGCATCTCGATAATTGCAAGCCGGCGCGCGGTCCTGTTTACCGTTCAACCTCCTGCTTGGCGCAGCAGGACGCAGCGGCTTTTTCAGCGCAGCAGCAGGTTTGCCCCACGCCAAGCTTCCGCAGAACGATTTCTAAAGGGCAAAAGTTCGTAAAGGAGGATTGCAACAGGTTCAGGCCGACAAAGGTCGTGAACCACAGCCAATACGCGCTGTGATAATGAGCCAAAAGCAGGCTAATCAAGATGAAACTCCCCGCGAATCTGCGAATAATCATTTCCATAAAAGAATTCCTTTGCTGTTTGCAGGAGACGACGTAACGAGTCTGGTTAATGAATGCTGCCGGCTATGAGCGCGCCGACTATCATCCCGTAAATCGTGCTGATGACCGGATTGCTGGTTAGCGGACAGGTCCCTGTCGAACAGCCAACAAACTTGTACCAGGCAAAGCCAAGTCCGCTCCCAACCGCCGCACCGATAAGAATGCGCACAATCATGGCCGTTCCTGGTTAAGCATTTGTGAAGCCGCAGAGCCTTGCGGGGCGACGACAGCGGCGGCCTTTTGAAGCCAGGCCCTCAACGCCGAGGGCGCTACGAAACCGACTTGCGTATCCACCGCCTGGCCGCCTCGAAAGAGCATCAACGTCGGCACCCCGGTAATCTCATAGGCCCCTGCCAGTTCCGGCGCATCGTCCACATTGAGCTTGGTGAATTTGATTCGGCCCACGAATTCCGCCGCAAGTTGCTCCAGAAGCGGCGCCAGCATTTTGCACGGGCCGCACCACGGCGCGTAAAAGTCCACCAGCACCGGCAGGTTCGATTGCAATACCTCGGTTTCAAAGCTGCTTTGGTTCAGTTCGCTTATATTTTTCATATTCGACTTTCTCGTTTCTAAGGGGATTGAGCCGTGACCGCACAAAAAGTTACAGGTGGAAGCCCGCAGACCACAGGTGGAACCGAAAGTGTCCTGTTCCAAGGGCGGCCCAGGGACAAGTGGGTAAAAAGGGCAGGAAATAAAGCGAATTATGGTTTATTATACTTTGGTACGGAAGCGGCTCTTCCCGAACGGGAAATGTTGGGCCATGCCCGTTCCGTTTGGACCCAGCGGATTACCCACAGGAAAAGTTGTGGGGAGGAGCAGGGGCCGTTTTTGAATTCAAGAAACAATGTGGATGGAGAAAATGTATGCCGATAAGTATCGGAAAGAAATTAGCAAATATTCATAGCTATCCGAAGCAGATCGAACCTCTGATTTGGACCGGCCCTCGAGAACCGAAGCGGTTGGCGTTGGCGCTTTCGGCCCAGGCAGGCTCGGGCGCATTTCCCATTGCGCGGCGGGTGGCGGAAAACCTGCAATCACGCGCGCCGGCTCCCACGCCAGCCTGGAGGGTATTTGACAGGAATCTTGTGGCGAAGGTGCTGGAAGACCATCACCTGCCAATGCGCCTGGCCAAATTCCTCCCCGAAGACGCCCACAGCGCGGTGGATGAAATGATGGACGAAATCTTCGGTTTGCATCCTCCTTCCTGGATGCTGGTCCAGCAGTCCATCGAGACGATCCACAAATTGGTCGAGGAAGGCAATGTCGTCATCGTGGGATGGGCCGTGAACGCCATTGCCCGTGATTTGCCCAACGTCCTTCATGTGCGGCTTGTCGGGTCGATCGAACGGCGCATTGCCCGCATCCAGGCCCGGGACCAGGTGAGCCGCAAAGCAGCGCGAGGCTGGATCGAGCGCGCCGACCGCGGGCGCGCTCGCTATTCCAAACACTATTTCCAATCCCCGGTTTCGGATGTGCTGCTTTACGATCTAACGATTAATACGGATCACCTCTCCGATGCGCAGGCGGCGGCCATCATTAGTGACGCCCTGATGATGCGTCAGACATCATTGGGCTCCACCGCGCCTATTCTTGCGGCTGCAAAGGCCGCGAGCAAACCCCAACACGAAGTCTTGTCCACAGTCTGAAAGCCAGTATGAATTGCATTCATGGGTTATACGTCTTATACTTAGTTGAACTCAGAAGGGGAGGCAGTGCAGAGAAGTTGGCGTAAAGTGTATATTGAAAAATGGCCCTGGACTATGAAGGCATTATCAAAAGTCTCCTGGAGCTGGTTGGTTGTAAGCTCCCTGTTGTCAGCAGCTTGGGGGCAACCGGCAGTGACAAATCCACCGCGCAAGAACGCTGCCATAGAAGCCATCGAGCAGGCGCCTGATCCATCCGCAGCCGTGGCCGCCTACGCCAGCGGCTTTGCCACTGATAAGAACAATCCCAAGCTTTACGAGGCCTACGTCAGCCGCATGATTGACCTGGGCCTGCCCGAGATTGCGTTTCACCAGGCCCAAACCCTGACTACCCTGGACCCGAACAATGGCATCGGCTGGGGCGTTGTGGCCTATGTGGATGCGAGGCGCGGCCAAATGCCGGAGGCTATTTCAGCCATCAACCTGGCAGGCCAACTTGATCCCGAAAACGTCTTTGTCGCCCACACTGCCGGTGAGATTGTCGCCTGGTACGACATGAAGGCGGATAAGACGAGCATGCCGGCCAACACGAAAGATGGTTTAGCCAAGGTGCGCAACCTTCTTCTGGGTCGCCCCTCTTATCTACAGGCTTATAATACCGCCAAGAATGCTTATCAAAGTCAGGCCAGCACCCAAGGGGCAACCGCGGCCCCCGGCTCTACTCCAAGCAATACACCCAACCCGCAGCCTGCGCCCGCGCAATACCAGCAATACCAATATCCGCCTCAGGTCCCCGCGGCGCCTCAAGTCGGCCCGGCGCCAGAGGTCGCGCCCGCCCCTCAGGCGTTGTATTCGGACCAAGTCGCTCCGTTGGGCTACGAGGCCCCAGCCCCCGTTTATTATCCTCCGTCCTACGCTCCGGACTATTATGCCTCTCCTGATTATTATCCTTATTATGATACGAGCCCTGATTTCTATTTTGACTGGGGCCCGAACTGGGTAGCCCCTACCCCATGGTGCTGGTGGGCTCCTTGCGGGTTCTGGGGCGGCTGCAACTTCTACCCCTTCGGCTTCGGCTCGGTTTGTTTGTTTGATGGCTTCGGTGATGATGGGTTTTGGGGTGGTGGACGCTTCGGAGATAGGTTCGGCGACCGGGACCGGTTCGGAGGCCGATTCGGCGACCGCTTTGGAAATCGCTTTGGAGATCACAACGGCCTAACGGCGGGGCGCGGCGGGGCGTTTGGGAATCGCAACAACTCCGGTTTTTGGCACAACGGTCGAGGTGGGAACAGCTTTTTCGGAACACCCGCTCGTCCGAACGGCTCACTAGCCCAGTTCAGCCGAGTCAATTCCCAGAGCCGTATTGGATCCAGCACGGCAACCAGCGGCAGAAGTTGGTGGGCGAGGGCTGGCCAGCAACGCAGCGCCTCTCTGGCCGGCAGAGCCTCGACATTTGGTCGCAGCGCCAACATGAGAACATTTGCGAGTTCTGCCACCGCCCCTCGTGGCGGCACCAGCAGTGCATGGGCTGGTCGAAGCTGGACAGGCGCTAACGGAGCTTATCGCAACGGCGCAAGCGCCTATGGTGGCCAAGCGTCTCGGGCCTCGGCTTACAACACGGCCCGAGCCGGCTCATTCGGCTCGTATCGAACGGCGCCATCTGCCGGCAATGCGTGGAGCGGCTACCGCACTCAGACTTACGCCGGCAACGGGTACAGCGCTCAAAGCTATGCCGCCCCGAGGTATTCGGCCCCGGCGGGCGGGGCTTATAGAGGATATTATGGAAGCTATGGAAACCGTTCTTACGGCGGTGGACGCAGCTTCGCAATGAATTCCGCGCCGCGCTCTTACGGTGGCGGCGCCTATGGCGGTTTTCGCGGAGCCAGCCCTTCGCGTTCATGGGGCGGCGGTTATAGCGGTGGAGTCCGCGGTGGCAGCTTCGGGGGCTCCCATATTAGCAGCTTCGGCGGTGGTGGCGTCCGTGGCGGCGGCTTCGGGGGTGGCGGATTTCATGGCGGCGGCGGTGGTGGTTTCCATGGCGGTGGCGGCGGAGGTTTCCATGGGGGCGGCGGCTTCGGTGGCGGCGGTCATGGGGGCGGGGGCGGCCATCGATAAGGGCTCGCAAGCGAGGGGCAAAACCTGAAGCTCCCTTCCCGCGCTCCACGCTCCCCCAGCTAAGACGCCCGCGGCGGGCGGTTCTGTTTCCATTTCTCACGCACCAAGGCATGCAGGCGCCCGCGGAATTGGGAGGGCAGTTCGTAGGGCTCCCCTGCTTTGTAGAGAGTGATGGTCTTGCGAATATTATCCACAACGACCTGGCAGGGATTGCAGCCAGCCATGTGCTTGTCAAATTCCTCGCAGATGGCAGGGTCCACCGTCCCATCCACGTATTCGTTTAACAGAGCGAGCAGTTCTTCACACCTCATACGATCATGCTTGCCTTAGTATCGAGCCATCAAAGCACAAAAAGTTACACCCTCGAGAGCCTGTTTTAAAAAGCGAGTTTCCGCCATTCGTCCTCGTGGTCGTCCTCGTTCTCGAAAGACCTGAAAATCGAGGACGAAGGACGAGGACGAGGAGGAGCGGGACCCCTCCATTTTCAAAACACGCCCTGACATCTCACCCTCTAATGCTTGTGATCCGCCGCCCGCTCAACTCGCCGCTCCGGGTCGCCCAATGCTCGGGTCAGCAACTCCCGGAGCTGCAGACGTGCCCGGAGCAGACGCACCTTGGTATTGGCCTCGGTTAGCCCCAAGGCCTCGGCGGTTTCTTTGATGGATAATCCCTCGACATCGCGCAAAAGGAAGACCAGGCGATGTTTCTCATCCAGAGCTTCGAGGGCTTCATCCAGCAGACGCCGGACTTCGTTTCTCTGGACCAATTCTTCGGGCGATTGCCGCCAATCGGCAATGTATTCCGGATGGGGCACATGATCGGGGGCATTGGTGTCCTCCGAGCCTTCATCCAGTGAGACGGTCTGCAGCCCTTTGCGTTTGCGGATTACCTTCAGGACGGCGTGCGTGGCGATCCGCAAAAGCCAGGTGACAAAACTCGCCTCGCCGCGAAATCCGTTTAGATTCTCCAGGGCGCTGAGAAAGGTCTGCTGCGTCACGTCTTCGGCGTCCTGCTCCTGGCGCAGCATGCGCAAGGCCAGCGAATAGACACGGCGTTCGTAGCGATTGATCAATGTCTCAAAAGCATCCAAATCCCCATCCTTGGCCTGCAGCACCAAAGCGGAGTCCTCGAGAGCACCGAGATTGTTGTCCATCAGGGCCATGGCCGTTTTGCAAAGAATGCGTCCAAGGGCTGCAAAGGCAAGTGAAGTTTTTTTGGTTTGGATTGGCTCATCACCTTTCTTGAACAGGAATTCCTCTTGGAACGTCGAATGCTTCTGATATTCTGAATTTTGAGAATGAATTGGCGGCCTGCAGTGATTATCAAAATGCTAAATCCCACAGGCGCGTACCGAGGGATTTTCCAGGCTGACATCGATTGTTTCTAACTTATATTGAGCTGGGATAAATTAATGAACCGTTGGACATGGACCTTAACTTGCGCCGTCCTTGGTCTGGCGATGCTTGCCTGTGGGTTGCTGATGCCTGTACATTTGCGAGCGGTCGATGGGAGCATCCTCCGCAAGGCGAGCGACCACACCCCTACCCTGATTGACCAGGGTTTGGACCTCGTAAACGACAAGCAATTGGGGGCTGCCGAGTTGCTGCTCGGCGCCGCCCAGCAGGAACGCGTTCCGGGCAGGGAAAAGCTCTCGCAAGCAGTCTCGAAGCTGACGGCGCAGCACCCGGATTGGCAGGTCTGGGGTGGGGGCGAGTATCACCTGGATGTGCTCTTTACCAGCGACCCGCGTCTGCCCAAAACCGGCTCCGAGCCGCTCACCGAATGGATTATTCGCCAGCAAAACAGGCAGACCGTCCTTGAGCTGCTCAAGGCATCCTCACGTCCGGTCGTCCAGGAACTCCTCCAATGCCGCACATTGACCAATACAACCATTTTCTCGCCGTCCCAGTCCGCTTCCGGCCAGGCCCTGGATGCAGCCATCGGCTTGTGCGGCCTACTCCTTGAAGAAGGCCAGTTAACCTCGGGTCTCAACCACACCGTGACGGCCCTGGCTCAGCAAGCCAATCGCGGGCAGGGTTCGTTGCCTTTGGAGCACTTGCTGCTGGATTTGATGTCCCTGGGTCAACGCTTCAACTGGAGCCAACTCGTTGTATTCGTCCGGCCTATTCAGGATGCAGAAACCTTGCGTCTCTTTTCGAACCTCGTCCGCCAGGCCGACCGCCAACTGCCGATCATCTACGCCGCCGTGCAACTCTCCGGCCAGCCGGCCCGGGTGGCCAAGTACCTCATGGACTTCAGCCAAACCGGCCTGAATGACCTCGGCAACAGCCTCCGATTCGGCGCGGGCGGCGTTACCGAGCTGCTGCGACGAGACCAGGTCCTGTTTTTCTCCGGCTTGCCCGCCGTGGGATTGGATTGGTGTTTGCGGATGCCCCAGGTTGCGATGGGCCTGAAATGGTTTCTATACCTTGTCAGCGGCTTTTTGCTCGCCGCCTCCCTGCATTTTGCGCGACCACCGGCCTCGACGCTCGAGCAGCCGCTGCAGGTGCGTGGAATCCACATTGCCCGCGAAATCTTGTTCGCGCTGGGGTTTTTGCTGGTGGTTCTTCTGCTCACCGAGCCGTTCTTGTCCCAGGAAAGCCAGAGAATTGATTTTCCGTTCCGTCTCCATCTGCCCATGGTGGGCAGCGTGGTTCCTGCTGGTGCTATCAACAATAACAAGTCATTAACGTTTATGAATAACCTGAGTCTATTGACCCTGCTGCTGTTTTTCGTGCTGCAGTCCTTATTGTATTTGGCCAGCCTCTTTAAGCTGGCTGAAATCCGGCGCCAGAAGGTGTCGTCGCGCATCAAGTTGAGGCTGCTCGAGAACGAGGACCATCTCTTTGATGCCGGCCTGTACCTGGGGTTTGTGGGCACCATCATCTCGCTCATCCTGGTTTCATTGGGGGTGATCAAACCGAGCCTGATGGCGGCCTATTCCTCCACCTCCTTCGGCATCATCTTCGTATCCATCTTTAAAATCTTTCACCTCCGGCCAGTGCGCCGCAGGCTCGTCCTCGAATCCGAGGCCTCATCCCCTGAACCGGTGCTGTCCGCCGGAACGGCCAGGCTGGCAACCACCTCATGAACCGCTCCATCTTAATCGTTATCTGCGATTTCCTCCTGGTCAGCTTGCTGGCCTTCTCAACGGTCGATATTAACAAGGCCGCTGACGAAGGCACCCCGCGCCAGGTCAAAATGGACATCGCGACCAAGCCGGCCGATAGCGGCAAAGACCTTGCCGGCGTCATGCGCCTGGCGCTCGAAGAAGAGCGCAGGAACCGGGACCAAATACTCAGCGAGTTAGCCAAGACCCGCGAGAACTCCACACATCAGGAGGCCCTTTTGGTTCAGCGCGAAAAGCAGGAGCAAGACCTCCAGCAGCAGCTTCAGTTGCGCGAGCAGGAGACGGTGCGTTTTCAGCAGGAACAGGCCGCCCTCCAGCAGCAGTTCGCCAGCGCTCAAACCAATATCGAGAACCTCAACCAACAACTCCACAGCACCTCAGTCGATGCCATCCTGTCGAAGGAGAAACTCGCCGCGATGCAGGCGGAGATGCAGAAACAGGCAGAGCAGGCGGCGGCGCTCCAGCAACAGCTTGGGCAATTGGCCCACAGTAACGAGGTCGTCCTTGCGCAGAAGCAGCAGTTGGCCGGCCAGCTCCAGGTCGCCGAGGTTGAGAAGAACGTTGCGGCCCAGCAGGTGGTCTCCATGCGTGAGGAGGTCAAGGTCGAGCGTGAGGAAAAGGCCAGGCTCGCCGAGGGCGTCAAGGCCCTGGCAACCAAGTCGGATGAACTGGCCCAACAGGTCCGCGAAAGCCGGCCACTGGCCCCCAATACCATCTTCAGCGACTTTCTCACCAATCGCGTTCAAGCCGAGTTCGACGCGAGCCGGGCCGGGCTTTTTGGCGAAGCAACGAAGAACCGCGGGACAGCCACGGTGCTGATAACCGATGGCGTGAATATTTATGCTTTGTGCCATGTGCAGGACACTCCGCTGACGCTCTGGAATCCGGGTACGGATTGGGAGGCGCTCACCGGCGACCTAAGCCGTGGCAAAGCAGCGGTGCCCATCCGATCGGTCATCTTTTGCCTGCGCGACCCGCGCGTGTTGCTGATTCCGCTTACCGCCGAGCAGGCGCGCCAGCTTGGTTGCAGGATTTATCACGTCGTTTCCGATCCCTATAAATTCCAGGATGCGGTGCTGGTTGGCGCGCGTGATGGATATTACGGCGAGTGCAAATTCGAGATCGATACCACCACCCCGGGTTACGTGCGCCTCAATCGCGGCATGCTCAAGGGCCTGTTTGGTCAATTCAACCCTTCCCGCGGCGATTTGGTGTTCAGCCGGACCGGTGAGTTTCTTGGAGTCATGGCAAACAGCAGCTATTGCATGATGATGCAGGATTTTGAAGGCGCAGCGGCAGTCCTGTTTGGCAAGGACGTGCGCACCCAGCACACCGGGGCTATCCTCTCGCAGCTTTATACGATGCTAACCGGGATGCCCAACAAGTTGCAGTAGCCTGGTGCTCCCACAATCGAAAATCTAAAATCAAAATTCAAAAATCCATTCCGTGGAATCCGTGGTCTCCTGGTTTAGAGCACCTGGTCCCACGTGCTTTTGTCTTTCAACATAGCCTCGCGCAGCAGGCGCAGGGGCGGGGCGCCGTGCCGAAGCATTTCGTTATGGAACCGCCTGAGCGAAAATCTCGCACCCTCCTGACGCTGGTAATCCGCCCGTAATTTGAGGATTTCCAGCTTGCCCACCGTGTAGTAGAGATACTCGGGGTCAAACGTGCCGCGAATGGCCTCGTCTCGGGCCGGTTTCTCCTCGTAATAGCAGTTGTCCTCGAAGAATCGTGTCGCTTCATCCACGCTCATGCCCTGGCAATGCATCTTGATGGAAACGCACAAACGGCACACGCGCAACAGCGCTTCATCAGCCTGCGCCACGCGGTACTTGGCGGCGGTGACCTGCTCCTCGCGAGTCGGAGATTTCGAGGGGCTGGCGCCGAACCCCTCATCGAGCATCATCTGTTCGCAGTAATGCGCCCACCCTTCGGTGAAGGCGTAGCTGGTGAGAATCTTCTCCAGCCTCGTTGCCGGCGAGGCGTTCAGGCACAGAAACTGCACGTAATGGCCCGGGTAAGCCTCATGGATTGAAGTCACGGCGATGTCGTAGTAATTGAACGCGCTCAGCCATTCTTCCTTCTGCTTGGGCGTCCAATCCGGTTCCACCGGGGTGACGTAATAATAGGCCTCGGCCGCTTTGGCCTCAAACGGCCCGGGCGTATCCATCGAGGCAAAACTGGTGGCGCGCAGGAATTGCGGCGTCTCCATCACCTGCGCCCGCACGGGCGAAGGGATGTTGATGATCCGCCGATCCACCACAAACTGGCGGATTTGTTCCAGGCCCTTGGCCGTGTCTGGAATCAACGCATCCGCTGCGGGATGCTCCTTTTGAATTGCTTGATACATCGCACTCGGTTTTTGGTTGGGGTCGATCTCGCGCGCTGCCTCCGCGAACACCCGCTGGTTGCGCCGCAGTTCGGCCATGCCCAACTCGAGCACCTTCTCCGGCGCCAAATCCAGCATCTCCCCGGATTGAAGCATCTTCACATACTTCTCACGGCCCAGGGCGAACGAATTATCCGCCTGGGGCAGTTTTTTCTCCTTGAGGTACGCCACGTACGCCCGCAGTTCTTGAATCGCGCGGCTGTTGGCCGCTTGGAAATCGGCCATCAGCTTTTGGTCTTTTACCTCGTGAAGCGTCTCAACCAGGTCTTTGCCCAGGAAATCCGCTGTGCCGTTGGCCTCTTCAATGGCCGTTTCCACCTCTGGCCGAGGCAGCACCTCGGCAAGATTCCTGCGCGCCGCGGCAAAAATATTCGGCGCCCGATCGAGGATGGCGATAATCGAACGCACCCGGTCGTCGAGCGGAGCGAAGTTGCGTTTGACGTAGATGCTCACGTCCAGTGCATCGGCGTAGGTCATCGGATTACGCGAATAGACCTGCATCTGCTCGAACCCGAATATTTCACGCTCAATCGCCCCGAGCAGAATGCGATAGTCGTAGTAAGGGGTGAAGCTCAACTGGGCGGTTTTCACCTCTGCCAGCCGCCGCTCGTAAGACTTTAAGCGCCCCAACTCGGTCTTGAGGGAGGCCTGGCTGAAATCGGTTATCTTGCCGTCATACTGGTGCAGCCCGAGTGTGGTTCCAACCAAAGGCCGCCATGCCAGGTAACCTGCAATATACTCATCGGCGAGCTGCGCAAAGGCAGCATCCTGAGCATCGCTTGATGTTGTGGGCTGGTCTGCCCGCGGGGCGGACGGACTCGATGATTTCGGCCGGGCGCAGGCGGCCAGCAACAGAAGCAAAACAAACGAGAGTGTCTTCACGGCTCATCTTTTAGCCGGTACGGGGCTGGAACTCAACTCTTGGCAGGCACAGTTTGCACGTGGTAGTTTCGGCGCTGAGTAAAACATGATGTCCAAAGCTCGCCCCGTGAGGGAAGACGGTCTGCATGAATTGTAGGCCGGGTCCCCTGCCCTGCGCATTTACTTTGGCATATCAACACAACAATTAAGACTTCAACATGAACACAGACCTCACCCGCCGCCAATTTCTTCGCACATCGAGCGCCGCCGCCCTGGCCGCCGCAGCGCTCCCCTCAGCCTGGGGCCAGGGCGACAAACAAACCACCATCGCTTTCGTTGGCGTCGCCCATATCCATACACCCGGCTATGTCAATTTGGTGAAGACTCGAAAAGACGTGCAGGTCAAGTCCGTCTGGGACCATGATCCCGCGCGCGCGGAGAAGAAGGCGACCGAGCTGGGCGCCAATGCCGTGCCTGACGTGAAACAAATCTGGGCCGACCCCGAAATTACGGCGATTGTGGTTTGCTCGGAAACCAACCGGCACCACGACCTGGTGCTGGCGGCGGCCAAGGCCGGCAAACACATGTTTGTCGAGAAGCCCCTTGGCATTACAGGCAAAGAAAGCCTGGCCATGGCCGAGGCGATTGAAAAGGCGCACCTGTTATTTACGACCGGCTATTTCAGCCGGACCGATCCGAAGCATCTGTTCCTGAAACAGGA
The DNA here is from genome assembly GCA_035946615.1 of Verrucomicrobiia bacterium. Taxonomy (NCBI): domain Bacteria; kingdom Pseudomonadati; phylum Verrucomicrobiota; class Verrucomicrobiia; species Verrucomicrobiia bacterium. The sequence goes on along the minus strand of DASYZB010000008.1, from coordinate 71,451 downwards.
AATCGCCCAGGGCAATCTGGGCAAGATTACCCGTGCGCGCGGTTCCAATTGCCATAGCGGCGCTCTCGAAGGCTGGTTTGACACCGATTATCGCTGGATGGCTGACCCCAAGATTGCCGGCGTGGGGGCCTATGGCGATCTCGGGACGCATAAACTGGACATCCTCATGTGGTTGCTCGGCGACATCGAGGCGGTAACGGCCGACATGCGGTCCGTCACTGGCCGCTACGGTAATTGTGACGAATCCGGCGAAGGCCTAATCCAATTCAGGAACGGCATCATTGGGACACTGGCGGCCGGCTGGGTCGATGTCGAAGACCCCGTTCAGTTGATCATCAGCGGGACCGAAGGCCACGCGTTGGTCTATGACAATCATCTCTATTACCGCAGCAAGCACCGGCCAGAAATTGACAGCAAGGACGCCTACACAAATTTGCCGCACGCACCCCGGGCGCCGTTGCACCAATTCCTCGATGCCGTTGCCGGAGCAAAAGACCAGCCCCTGGTCTCCCCCTCTGAGGCTGCCGCCCGGGTCGTCGTGATGGAAGCCATGTATAAAGGCGCCCAACACCGCAAATGGGAGAACATACCGGGGTCTGCTTTGGAGTGAGAACGTGGTTTTTAGCCGTAACCATGCGGCCGGTTCCTGGGGGGAGCGCCCGCCACGGTCCTGTGTGAAGTAATCATGTCAGCATTGTGTTTAGACTTGTCACTGGAGTTGTCACGCTTTTGTAAGATCAGACCCGTTCCGCCCAGCGGCAGTGGTGAGGTGCGGCGAGCCAAAGACGTCGGACAGGACACTGTATTGGCGTTCGCTCCAAAGGAGGAGAGTTCAACCGCAAGGTGGAAAGCTCTTACGTCCGCTAATTGGAAATCCGCGATACGGCAGGCTGGAAGTCTGCGCAACGCATTGGCTCATCATTCTTTCATCCCCAGTCTCTGAAGGATTGCCTTGTGTTCCATAATGTAGATGTAACGCGAAGCCAAATCGGGCCAGTGCTCGGGCAACGGTTGCAAGGCCTCTTCCGGGTGCTCACGGTTAGCGGCTCGGATGGCTCGCTGGATGTCCATCCCCTTGCTCAAATGCGCTACCACGGAATTATCGTAGTCGATCTCGGGCTGGGACCTCTCTCCGATAATTTCCTGCGCGCGCTGCAGATAGGCGTTAATCTCGTTTACGTTCATAGACAATCAGGCGCTCCAGCCACTACCACTTTATTCACCGTTTCACCAGCCAATTCAAGTACACTTCCAACTCTGTATATCCATCCGCGTTGATGGCATTCGCAACATTCGAATCGTTTAGCGGCAGCCCGTGGGCTTTCTTCCATTCGTCGGGAATGCCGTCGTTCGCGGCGTCCGCCGGGGGTTCACGAGAGGCATACGCCGGCAAGCCACCGACCTCGTTCTCATTACGAATGATCCGCCCAGTCCCGTTACGAACGTCCGACACGATCCGCGCATCCACCGCGTCGCGTTTGGGCAAGGTTGCGCCGGCTTTATCGAGAACCAGTTCAAAAGCCCCCTGGGCGGATTGCGTCTGCACGGGCGGGGCCGGAAACGGGGCCTGGGCCTGCAAAGACGGGTCGCCTTTCACCCCTTTCCAATTGTCAGCGCAGACAGCGGGCTTCCCCGCCATGACGTTGCCGCTGATATATATCGACGCCGGCAAGGCCACTTTCGGGTCGACGATGAAATAGGGCGGGCGTTGCGTCGTGGAGGCGCCTGGGCGCAGGTAGTTGTCGATGTAGTTCAACGTGCGCAGGTCGCCGTAGCCGCAGGTATGGCCCCAGTCATAGATGACGTTGTTGCGGAAATCGCACTGCACCGTGATGTCGCCCCAGCGCGGGACGCGGCTCAGCATGTGGGCGAAGAGATTGTGATGCCACGTGCTGCGGTCTCCCCCCACAATGCTGGCGAAGGGATGCCGCTGCTGATTGTTGCCTTCCGAATTGATGCACCACTGCACCGTGTACCGGTCAACCGAGCCCGAAGCGGACAGCGTTTCGGGGTTGCCCCAACTGCACGAGCAATGATCGACGATGAAATTGTCACTGTCATAGACGCGGAAGGTGTCGCACCGGAACTGGCCGGTATTATTTCCGGCGCGAACGCGCAAAAAACGGAGGATCACGTCATGCGTTCCCGAGAGCCGCAAAGCGTCCCCGCCGCTCTGGGTCTTCTTGATGCAAATGCCGTCACCCGGGGCAGTCTGGCCGGCGATGGTGATGTACGGTTCGCGGATTACCAACCCCTTCGTCTCGATCACCCCGCCCAGGTGCAGATAGTTGTAAACGCCGATGTGCAACCCGTCCTCCGCGACAATGCCGGACGCCTTGGTTCCGACAACGCGCACGGTGGAACTGCAACCGGCAGAAACACCCAACTCAATGTCTTTGGTGACGAGACTGCCACCCTCAATTTCAACATTGCCCCGGCCTCGCATGCCAGGGCCGCCCCCGCCCGAAACGAAGATAGTGCCGAGGAACAAATGGCCCGATTTTAAGACAAATCTCCCGTCCGAACCGTTGTACTTGCCCAGGTCGATGGCCCCGCTGACCGTCAGCGACGGCCCATCCAGGACCAGCGAGGCCAGGCTGTTCCCGCCGTCCCCCACGCTCAGGTGGTTGACCAGCACGTCCGCGCCCGCCAACTTCACCGGGCTCGGCTTCTCGTGCGTTCCGTTGATCCGGGCTTCAGCCGTTCGCGACGGCAGCGTGCCGCCCCACATCGCCGTGTCTTGCCAATCGCCCCCACCGCCCTTCCACTCGACCGTCGTTCCCGCCCACAACACCGTCGCGCCAGTCAGGGTCAGCACGCCTGCCGCCAGGATGGGGTACTTGGGGCCTATGCCGATTAAACGTCGCATCACAGTCTAAAGCGATAACCCGAACACAACCGAAACGACAACCAAAACGAGCAGGGCCGCGCCGCCAAACAGAAATGCTTTCCAGTTCTTCTTGTTCTCTTTGAGCATGCTTCATGGGCTAAAAGACCCGTTCCACCCGGCTTTCATTTCTTACGGTAGATAATGAAAGGCGCCTTGTTCGTGGTGGTCTCATACTGCCAGGTGTCGGGTTCAGGGATGCTGGCGCGGCGCGGGGAGGCGTGGACCTGGATGGTGATAGGTTCGTAGAACGGCGCCAGGACCTGGGGCAGTTCGAGCGGGTGCTGGTTCACCACGCCCGAGGCGCTCTCGGAGAGAATCCATTCGGGCAGCGGTTGGGTAATCGTTTCAAAACGGGCGTCCAGGACCCGCAACGGCGTGTAGAACTTCAAGGGAAATTCAGGGTCGGACACAGCCACCGTTTGGCCCGGCTTGGCCGCTTGATTCAGGAATCCCACCACGTCGGCGCAGCGGTCGGTGTAAGGGCGAGTGAAATGCGTGACATACTCGATAAATGGCCAGCGGAACGTGTGCTCGCCTTTCAACGGATAAAACGGGGCTATGGCAAAGAGATTACAGGCGCACTGAACACCCACGAGGCCCATGGCCAGGGACATCCGGCGCACATAGCGAAACACCCAAGCAGCGCCCAGCAGACAGGCCACCGGCAACAGAGGCAGCAGGTAGCGGATGAACGTCCCGGGCGGCGCCAATATAACGAGAATGTAGAGAGGCAACAATAAACTCAGATGAATTTCAAACGGGCGTATGGTTTCGGGGCTCTCGGCTGAAGTGCCCGGTTTGTTCACCGGGCACGCGCCGGTCTTTGTGGCTGCTTCCAATTCCCGCCCCACAGTCGCCTTGTTAGTTCGGGCCAACCGCCTCCGAACCAACACACCGGCTGCGGGCAACAGCAGAAAACTCCAGGGCATCAAATGGAAATTGAACTCACTCAGGTAGTACCAGGCCTTCCATGCTAGGTTTTGGTGGGTCAAAGCCCCCGACTGCCGCCAGGAGTGCGCGTAAAGCACCCATGGAATGGCGCAGACGCAAAGCAGGACGACGCTCAAAACGACTCGGAACGCCATCGGCTTTTGCTTCTTGCAAAGCGTCCAGGCCAAGGGCGCCAGCAGCGGCAGGTTCGCCGCCGCTACGATATAATTACTGTAAAATTGCAGAACCAACGCCAGCGACAATGTCCACGTCCCGGCTCTCTTGCCGGCGAGCAGTTGGTAAATCCCGTAAATGAAGAGTATCTCCCCAAGGACCGAGACCGAGTAATAGCGGCACTGGCGAGCATGGAGGAGGAACACTTCCGAAGTGGCGACCAGAAGAGATGCGGCAATCGCGACCCGATGATCGCGATAAATTCGCCAGGCGACCAGCGCCAGCAGCCCGAGCGAGCCCCAGGCAACCAGCGCAAACAGCACGCGCCCGGCCCAGGTGGTTGGACCGAACATGTAAAATCCAGCCGCAGCGATGTACTGCTGCAACCAGGGTGACCAGGTCCAAACATCATGCGCGTTGGCATCAAACCCGGCCCCATAAAGGCTCAGGCGGTTGGCGCCGTCGAATGTTCTGGGAATGCCGAAGCGCAAGACATTCCTGGCCAGCGTGGCCGTCTCGGCTTCATCACCCCAAAAGAGCCGCCCGTCGAGATTGCAGAAAAGCAGCAGGAACGCGCCCACAAACAAGGCGATATAGACCATCGGCAACCAGCTCCGGCTTGGCCTTTGCCAAGACCCCGCTTTTGCTGGGGCCGCGCGAGGAGCGGAGCCCTTTCTGGCAGAAGGGAGTGTCTGCTCGCGCTTCACCGGGCCTCCTGCAGCGGTTGGGGCGCTGGTCTGCTCTTGTAGATTTGCAACCATTGATCCGAGCGCGGGTTATTCGTCCCCGACCAGGAAAATTGGGTCGTCCCATCCGGCAGGATATCGACCAGGCCCACCGAATCGAGGTGCTCCTGGCGATAATTAATAAACCACTCCATGACCGACACGTCGGAGCCCGGTTGGGGCAGCCAGGAAGAAGGCTGGGAAACGAATACAAAATAATCCGGTTTGGCCTGTTGCAGTTCGTGAATCATCTCCTGCTGCATTGCCCTCGCATACGGCTGCGGTTCCATCAGCGGGTAAGTATAGACATAACCCGTGGCCGAACGGCGATGGCTGTAGAAATAAATCTCGGGCTCCGAACCGACTACCGCCACGCGCGCGTCGGGCGGGCAATGCGACTTCAGGTAGCGCCCGATCTCGATTGCCTCGGGAAACGGGTTCAACGCATAAATATCCCGCGAAATTTGGGTTGGTGTCAGGCGGAAAAAAATCGCGCGGGAACGATAAAAGAGCCCCAGCGCCGCCAAACCAAACACAAGCACCGGCAGCGCGCCCAGCAGCCGCCGTTGTGTTCCCATCAAATCCGGTCCAGCGCGCACGCTCACGGCTATAAGCAATGCCACCGCGGGAAATAGCACGATGAAATAATGGCCTCGGAAGTACCAGCCCGGACAAACTGCAACGAAAGAAAAAAACAAAAAGCTAAGGATGAAGAATCGCCACGGGCGCAATGACCGGTCGAACCAAAGCAGCGTCAAACCCACTGCGGCAAGGGCCCATAAGGCGGGTGCGGCGCGGACCAGGTTCATGCCGTTCGAGAACAGCCGATGCAGGCCTGCCATGGGTGTAAGAATGTTTACGTAGGCCCTGCTATACACGAAGGTCCATTCCCAAAACCGGTGGAAAACTCCCGCCCCTGCCAACCACCAGGCCGTGAGGACCAAAGGCAACAAACCGCCTGCCACCAGGCAACCCAGGCGTTGCGCAAACCGGCTCGAGTTCCTGCCCGGTTGCGAGAGTTCCTCGTATCCAACCCAAACGACACCGAAGAGGCCAAATGCCGCGCCGGCTTGCTTCATCAGAGCCGCCAAACCAAACAGGATTCCGGCCAGAACAAAGCGCCATCGAGCTCGAGGTTCCTCCCGGTGTTCGAGCAGAAGGACGCCGCCCAGCGCAGGCAGCAGAACAAAATGGGTTGCGTGAGCAGCCAGGCCGAAACTGGCCGGAATAATCGCCAGGAGCGCGAAAGCGACGGAAGCGACGAGGCCTGCGACGGTTCCTGCGATGCGCCGCGCGAGAAAGAAAAGGAGCGCTGCAGTGGCCAGATTCGTTAGCAGCAACCCCAGGTGAATGGCGGCGATGCTCTGGCCAAACAAACCCATGATGCCGGCATAGGCTGCGAACGTGCCAGGCCATTTCATGCTGTAGAGGTCCTGGTAAGGGGGAATTCCTTCGAGCAAAAGCTGGCCTGCGTAGGCGTATTCGCCTTCATCGCGTTCCAGCGGCGTGTGCAGCAGGCGAATTCGAACAAAAACGACCAAGGCCAAAACAACCAAAAGCCCCAGCGCGATGTAGAGGGCGGGCCTATTGGCGCCAGCCTGGGCCCGAGCTTCAACCTTGAACGTTCGACGCCCGGCCTTCGATGTGCGTTGTTCGACGTTCAATGTTCGATGTTCGACCTGGCAGCGGTCCCTTGCACCCCCGCCGTAACCCTCACGAACTGTTTACTCCCGGTTTTATCCTTGTTTACGGCTAGCATGCTAAAGCTCTTCACGCTCCCCGAGTCAGCAGGCGGAACGAGGACCTGCCCGTAGGGATTGCTTTCCTGACCATCAACAACCAAAACCGAGCCATCCTCACGTCCGGCCAAAAACCCAAAATGCGCGCCATCGTCGCTGAAACAGAACGGTCTCAGAGCGATGCCGACGTACTCTTTGCTGCTCTTGCCGTCCAGGATGACACACCAGGCCGTCCCTCGTTGGACGGCATAGGCCCAGTGCCGGCTATCCGGGCTGAATACAATCCCGTGCGCGCCAAATCCGTTGTACGGCTCGCTTTCCTTGTCATCGACTACAGCTACCGATTTCCCTCGAAGACCCGCTGAGAAGGCGAAGTGTTTGCTGTCCGGGCTGAAAACCAGGGTGTGCGCGCCGATGCCATCATAGCGGGCGCTCTCTTTGCCGTCCTCGACCACAAACCACTGATTGCTTCGCAGAACTGCATAGGCGACATGCTCGCTGTTTGGACTGAACAAAAGGCTGTCGGCCATAAGGGCGTCGTAGGCCGGGCTCTCATGTCCATCCACAACCATGCGCCAGCCACCGCGATAACCGCCCCAAGCCATCCGCCGACCATTCGGGCTGAAGGCCAGGCACCCGCTCGTGAATAATTCAAACTCCTCGCCCGGCTTGCCATCCACATACACACGCATTTTCCGGGTCAGTTTGCAGGCGGCGAACATCGAGTGCTGGCTGTCCGCGCTGAAAATGACTCCTCCGTTGAGGACAGCGGCGAAGTCAGTCGCTTTTCCATCGAGCACGACGGCGTAGGAGTCGGCTCGGGGCACGACGTAGCCATAATGCCGGCCATCCGGGCTAAAGCGGAATGGACCGGTGCCATCGCAGGGCATGTCTTCCTTCCCGTCGATAACCATGAAACAATTCGTTTTGTCCAGAGCCGGGTAAGCGAGGCGCCGGCTGTCCGGGCTGAACAACGGGACGGTTCGGCCAATCCGCTCGTAGCCTTTGCCTTCCTGGCCATCGAGGACCGCAAGCCATTTGCCCTGTTGCCTGGCCATATAAGCCAGGTGGCGGCTATCGGGGCTAAAGGCCACGCACCCCGGTCCAATGCCTTCATAGAATTTCTGCGGCTTCCCGTCCAACACCGCCACAGACCGCTTGCCGCGCCTGCCCACATAAACCAGGTGCTGGCTATCGGTGCTGAAGAGCACGTCGCTGATTTTATCGTAGGGTTCGCCCTCGACGCCATCACGCGAAACAATCCATTTTGTGTCCTCTTCGAACGCAAAGGCCAGATGCTGGTTATCGGCACTGACCTTGAGTTCAGCCAATTTCCCAGAGGGAAACCCGGCTAAAGGCCATTCCTTGAAAACGACAGGGCGATTGGTTTGCGTGATGTGAGTTGGCGTCGCACCGGCGGATGCTCCGAAGCAGACGCCAAAAACGAGCGAAAGAGCAATGAGGAAAAAATGTATTTCTTTCATGAATGTAGGAGACGACGTAAGGAGTCTCTGATCATAAGCCAGACGGCGGACAGTTTTCTTCAGAGACTCCTTACGTCGTCTCCGACAAAAGTGTGGAACCCGCATTGTCATTGCCTCGCCGATCAAAATCCCAACTCGACCTGGGGCTTGCCTTCCATGCGCAGGATGAGGCGGCCCTCTTTTTCGAGCAGTTGATGCGGCGGGGCGCACTCCGTGAGTTTGCCATTGATTTTAATCTGCGGCTTTTTAGTCAGGCCATTCACCAGCACATAATAGGGTTTGTCCAGCCACGTATCGACCTCAAACCGCACGCGGCCTGGCTGCTCGGTGGGATTCTTGATTTCACCAGGCGCGTGGACCCGCACCCCGTTTTTTTGAAAGGACCAGAAATCATAAACCGGCGTTTGGCCAAAGTAACGCACGGCGCAGGCCTCGACCGTGGCAGGGTTTATAGCCGGCCCGTTGCGGTGTTGAGTCCGCAGCACAAAGGAGTCGGGCAGCAGGCCCTGCAGGTCTGTGTCGCTTGGCGGCCAGGTTTGTTGAATCCCGGAGATGGTGATGCCATCGGCCACTTTTTTCCATGGACCACCGGGCTCGACGCGTTCGAGCCGGTAGAGGGCATCGGCATAAACCAGGCCGCACCATTGAACCGGCAGCCCGAGCCAAACAGGCGCCTGCCAATGCGTGGCGCCAAAGACGGCGATAGTGGCGTACAGCCCAACCGGGTGCGCTGTTGGACTGACCAGATACACGAACGGCAGACCGGTCCAGGCCCAGTACTGGGCCTGTTCAAGGAAAGCGCGGTCGCCGCTCAATTGGAAACCCAGCGTGTAAGCGCGCACCATCAGCGCCGAGGCGAGAATATCAGGGGTGTGCAGGGGGCATTCCCAGGTCTGGGCGCCACGTGGAACGCCGTTGCGGAATTTGTCCATCGCCCGGAGCCGTTTGAGGCCGGCGTCAATGAGCGCAGAGTCGCCTGAAAAGGCCGCCGCTTCCAGCAAATCAACCACCGAGCGCGCAGTCAACCCGGTGGCTTCATGGCTGAAATGGGTTTTGCTGAAATCCGGTCCGCCGGGGCGCGGATGATAGATGACCGAACCATCCGGCTCGAATACCGACAGCACGGCGCGCCCGGCCTGCTCGGCGCGCGCGGCGTTCTCGGCCACATCGCCATAGACCAGCGACGGCGCGGGATAGCGCACGTGGCCGATGCCCGCTGCATTCAGGTCCGCCGGGGGCACTTCCGCGATGACTTGCTTGGCAGCTTCCCTCAAGCGCTGGGCCAATTCGGCCTGCTCTGTATGGGCGGCAAGCCAGTCCATCCACATGCCGGCGTCGGCTGCATGGCCAAGTGGGAAATGACCGCCAGCCACCGCATGATGAAACAGAGCGCCTTCGCGGATTTTTGAATTGAGCCAGCCGCCGGCGGCGGCCGGGGCATAATGCGCCAAATCGAAGCTTGGCGCCGGCAACGGCGGCAGACCGCGCAGCGAGACGTACTGCTTGAGGGCAGGAACAACGCTGTCGCCTTTGCCGCCCAGCAGGGTGGCGCGCAACGAAACAGGCTGGCGCGCGTGAAGCAACTGGCTCATGCGCGGCAGGAGACTGCCCTCCTGCCGGTTCTTTCCGTCCGACCCCGGAAAGAGCAGGCCCATAACATGGCCGCCGGAGCCAAGGAACCGGTCGGGCGAATCAAAGAGCGCCGCCAGATAAGGCCGCATTTGCCACACCAAAGCCAGGTAACAGCCGTCGTTCTGAATAGCCATGAGAGGGAAGGTGATTTTCAAATCGTCCGGCACCTGCCGTTTCGACGCCGGACCGATTACGTCGGCTTCCGAGCTGCTGGGCTCATTTTCCAAATACTCCAATCCTGCAAACAGCGCCTGCCCTTTCGTGGTTCCGAAACTACCGGCCCCGGGGAAAAGCATCAGCATCGGCAGAAACGCCACCGCGCGGTCGTGGTCAACGCCGACCTCCACGTTAAAATGAATGGCTCCCGGGATCGACCCGGGAGTGAGTTGCTGCTCGATTTGCCAGCGCGCGCCATCGGCATCCAGGCATTCGAACGTGGCGCGGATGCCGTTGGCCTGCTTGTGGACGGCGAACGTCCTGTCTGCGGCGCTGCTCAAATCCAGCCAGCGCAGTTGGCCATCCAGGACATAACCGAGCATGGGATGGTTCTGGCCGATGGCCATCGCTTTTCCTGCTACCCTGATAACAAAGGCGCCCAAGGCATTTGGGGTTTGGGTTAGTTCAAGGTCTTTGGAACGAACGTTCACCGCGGCAGCGGTGACTTGTGGCTGGCTTGGCGATGCCCATTGGGGGGGCGCGGCGTTTGTCGGGAGAACAGGGCTTGGGCCGGTTTGGGCGCCCGATACAGCCGCCGCAAAACTCGCCAGCAAAATGAAGGAAAGCTTCATAAGGGCAGGATGAAGGATGAGGGATGAAGGATGAAGCTCAAAAGCGACCCGGAACATCGAACATTGAACGCCGAACCTCCAACCTTGAACGCAGAGGACCCCACGTTCGACATTCGATGTTGGACGTTGAATGTCCGGATTTTTCATTGTAAGACCTGGCGTGCCTGGCGCCGGCCTTCTGCGATTCTCGTTGTCAATTCAACCCAATGATTCATTATCGGCTTACGATGAAATCACGCCTGGTCCCGCTGGCGGTCTCGCTGCTGAGCGCCATTGTCCTGAGCGCCTCGGGCACAGCCGCTGAATCGGCTAATCCGACAAGCAGCCCGAACATCATTATCATTCTGGCTGACGACATGGGCTGGGGCGACCTCGGCTGCTACGGGCATCCGAGCATTCATACTCCCAACCTGGACCGCATGGCCGCCCAAGGCATCCGCTTCACCGATTTCTATTCCGCCGGCGAAGTCTGCACCCCCAGCCGGGCCGCCCTGCTCACGGGACGTTACCCCATCCGCAGCGGCATGTGCGATAACCGTTTCCGCGTCCTTCGCCGGGATGCCGCCGGGGGGCTGCCCGCCGACGAAATTACCATCGCCCAGGCGCTCAAAACGCGCGGCTACGCCACCGCCTGCATCGGCAAGTGGCACCTGGGCAACTATATGAATAACCCGGCTCACAATCCGCGCCGGCACGGTTTCGATTACTATTTTGGCCTGCCGCACTCGAACGACATGAACCCCACCCCCAAAGCACCCAAGGGCGCCCCCGGTCGCCTGGACCAGGACCCCGAGTGGTGGGCTGCCCCCCTGTTTCGCAACGAGCAACTCATCGAGCAACCGGCCGACCAGACGACCCTGACCCGCCGCTACACCCATGAGGCCATCCAGTTCATCCATGAGCATCGTTCGAGCCCATTCTTCGTGTACCTCGCGCACACCTTTCCTCACGTGCCACTGTTTGCTTCGGGAAAATTCAAAGGCCACAGCCGCCGCGGACTGTACGGAGATGTGGTCGAGGAAGTGGATTGGAGCGTAGGCCAGGTGCTCGATGCGTTGCGCCAGGAAGGGCTCGATAAAAACACATTCGTCTTTTTCACCAGTGACAACGGTCCATGGCTGATCCAGGGCCGGGCGGGAGGCTCGGCCGGTCCCTTGCGCGATGGCAAGGGCTCGACCTGGGAAGGGGGCATGCGCGAGCCCGGCATCGCCTGGTGGCCCGGGCGGGTTCCCAGCGGTATCGTCAGCCACGAACTGGCCTGCACCATGGACCTGTTCACCACCAGCCTGAAGTTGGCAGGCGCACAAATGCCATCCGACCGTGTGATTGATGGGGTTGATATGGCGCCTATCCTGTTCGGCAACGGTCCCAGCCAGCGACAGAGTTTCTTTTATTACCGGGGTGCGCGCTTGTTTGCAGTGCGCAAAAGGGCCTATAAAGCGCATTTTGTGACTAAATCCGGTTATGGCCCTGACAAGGCGGTGCCGCATGATCCGCCGCTGTTGTTCGATCTTGAACAGGACCCGGGCGAGCGCTTTAACATCGCAGAGGAGCACCAGGATGCGCTGGCCGATTTGGAGCAGGAAGTCCAACGCCACCGCGCGACGGTGAAGCCTGTCCCATCGCAGCTCGAGGCCAGCATTCAACCGAAAGAATAACTGCTATGGAGCGGGGTGTTTGGCAGGGTCTGACGATGCATCCGCCGCCGACATTTATTGGGAGGGCCGAGGGAGAGACTACAGAAACAGGGACCCCTCTCCCCGACCCTCTCCCCTTCGGAAGGGGAGAGGGAGAATCCTCCAGACTTCTCTGTGAGATTTTAAAAATGGCTTTTGATGCAGCCATGAGGTTGCTTTTATTTTGTGCGTTCTGCGCAGGGTCATCTGGGGCAGAACCTTCCCTGTCGGGCAGCCCCTCTTTGGCCCCTTGCCGGATTGAAGTTGTCGAACAGGGCAGTGGCTGGCCGGTGCCATTGGTAGAATTGCGCACCACGCACGAGGTCCGATTCGTCACGGACAATGCGGGATTGATCGCGTTTGATTTGCCGGAGTTGATGGGCCGCGAAACCTGGTTCAACGTCATTGGCCAGGGCTATGAGGCGCCCAAGGATGGGTTTGGTTACCAAGGGGTGCGGCTCACGCCGGTTCCGGGCAAGGTATTGAAGGTCGTGGTGAACCGAAAAATCATCGCGCGCCGCATTGGCCGGCTGACTGGCGGTGGGCTGTTTGCCGAAAGCCAGAAACTAGGCCAGGCTCGGGACTGGGCTGAATCCGGGGTGCTAGGGTGCGACAGCGTCCAAAACGCGATCTACGAGGGGCGGTTGTTTTGGGTGTGGGGCGATACGACGTTGGCCAAATATCCGCTGGGCATTTTCAACAGCACGGCGGCCGCTACCCCTGCGCGTGCTTTGGCTTCTTTCCAACCACCCCTCAGGCTGCCCTTTGATTATTTCTGCGATAGCCAAGGCCACCCGCGTGGCGTAGCCGAAATCCCTGGGGAAGGGCCAACCTGGCTAACGGGGTTGGTGACGCTGCCCGATGCCTCGGGGAAACTGCATCTGGTCACATCCTACATGAAGATCAAGCCGCCCCTGGAACCGTATCAATGGGGCTTGGCTGCGTGGGATGACACGACAAAGACTTTCCAACCGCTCCGGGTGGTCTGGAGCAAGTCCAAAGCAACTCCCAAATCACCGCCAATTCCTCAGGGCCATGCGGTATTTTGGACCGATGCGAACCAGCAGCGATGGGTTCTGTTTGGCAACCCTTTCCCGACGCTCCGTTGCCCTGCGACCTTCGATGCCTGGCAACAGCCGCAGAATTGGGAACCGCTCCACCCCCAGGCGACCGTGCCTGCCGCCTCGGGCCAAGCCAGCGTCACACCTCATACCGGCTCGATAGCATGGAATGCCTGGCGCAAACGATGGGTCACGGTGTTTATGGAAAAATTCGGCAAACCCTCGGCCTTTGGCGAACTCTGGTATGCTGAGGCTGATGCGCCGACCGGCCCCTGGGGGCCCGCCGTTAAAGTCCTCAGCCACGACCATTATACCTTCTACAATCCTCGCTTGCACCCTGAGTTCACCCCCGAAGACTCACCGGTTCTGTTCTTTGAAGGGACCTACACGGTTACATTCAGCGATAATAAAAGGCCGACGCCGCGTTACGAATACAATCAGGTGCTCTATCGTTTGGACCTGGACGACCCCGCGTTGTCTGCGGCGCGGTAGGGCTGGGAAATGGGGTGCAGGCCGCGGGCACGCGAGGTCTTACAAATGAAGAATCCAAAACATCGAACATCCAACGTTCAACATCGAATGTCGAACGTGCGCCCTCCGCGTTCGAGATTGGAGGTTCGGCGTTCGATGTTCGATGTTCAGACCGTATTGATCAGAGAGCGAGCGCGCTGTCAGCGTCGCAGGGCCTCTTCCAGCAGGCGCAAGTCTTTAGGCATTGCTGCGGTCCAGCTCATGCGTTTGCCCGGCTGGCCGGGATGCTCGAGCGTCAGGACTTCGGCGTGCAGGGCCTGCCGGTCCAGATGGAGAAGTGTTCGCGGGGAATCTGCGGCGCGAACTGCCGGGTTATAGGTCCGGTCGCCGAGCAAGGGGAGACCGGCATGGGCAGCCTGGACACGGATTTGATGTTTTCGACCCGTCTCGAGGCGGAGGCGCAATTTGGTGACGAAGCGGCCCGCGCCGGGGCAAGGGTATTCGGCGATGACTTCATAATGGGTGATGGCCTCGCGGACTTCCGAGTCACTGGTCCTGGCTTGGGTTTCGGGCACTATATGCTGACGCAACCCGTCCCGGCTAAGCTCCAGCCATTGGCGCCAGGCGCCTTGAGGCGTGGGGGGCCGGCCCTCGACGAAGGCGATATACTCCCGGTGCATGGTATGGGCCTTGAGTTGCTCGATGAGATGGTGGCGGGCCGCGGGGTTTGTGGCCATGCAAAAGACGCCGCTGGTGTATTGGTCGAGGCGATGAACCGGCAGAGGCTGCAACCGCCGATAGCTGGGCGGCAGCGACTTTCCGGCCACGCCGCGGTCCCGGGCCTTGAGTTTGCCGGCCAGGAAATCGGCCAGGATGCTCAGCGCTGAAAGCTCACTGTCAGGCGCCGGCACCGAGATGAGACCGGGTCCTTTGTTGACAATGGCAAGGGCCGAATCCAGGTGGAGCAAGGAAACGCGGGGATGAATTTGCCAACCCGGGCCGCAGGCGAGGGTGGCGGCCTGGCGTCCTTTGAGTTCGAGCGTATCCCCCGGGTCGGCGATGGTTTGGTGTGGCCTTCGGATGATGAGGCCTTGGACGCTCACCCGGCCTGCCAGAATCCATTGTTTGGCGCGGGTCTTGGAGGTATCGGGATGCTTTTGCACCAGCCAATCCAACAGCGGCCTTGGGCTTGTTTCGCTCACCAGAAGGCAAGGTGGCATAAAGGCGGGGAACAGGCCAGCCGGATCGTTGGGCGATTGAATTGCTTAACAACTCAGGATAATCTTCAGCTCCATGGAACCGCAATTCAGCGCCTCAGGCCCGTTGCTGGGAACTGTCCTGGAAATATTTATCGCTTCAGCCGCAATGGCCAAAATGATGTCCCGGCCAACGGTGCGCGCTCTGCCAAGAAAGGGGCTGGAAGGCGACCGATATTTCTTCGGGAGAGGTACGTTCTCGCCGAAACCGCAAAAGACGGATTTTGAACTGACCCTCATCGAGGATGAGAAGATAGCGGCATTCGCGGCCAAATCGGGTATTGCCTTTAGCGGCACGGATGCGCGGCGCAACGTCGTGACCAAGGGCGTCAACCTCAATGAACTGGTCGGCCAGGAGTTTTACCTCGGCAAGGTTCGTATTCGTGGGATTCGCTTGTGCGAACCATGCGCCCATTTGGCCAGCCTCAGCGTTCCTGCAATCCTCAAGGGGCTAGTGCATCAGGGCGGGCTGCGAGCGCAAATTCTCTCAGAAGGCCAGATTCGCGTTGGAGATGAGATCAGGCTGGCCGTTGCCCCGGATTCATGATGGCGCAAAGGTCTTGAAAGCGACGAGGATGCGATCCAGTTGGGCCGCGTGGAGGTTCAGGGGGCCTTCAGTCCAGATGACAAAGTTTGCCAGCTCCATTTTCTTCTCAGGCGGCAACTGCGCCTGGATGCGTTGTTCCATTTGCTCGGGCGGCCAATGGCGGGCCAGAAGGCGCTGGCGCTGGGTTGCCGCCGAACAGGCGACACAAAGTGTGGCGTCGAAATCGCTTTCGGCGCGCGTCTCGAAAAGCAACGGGATGATGACCACCGCCAAGGGGTGTTCTGCGGCGCGCCATTGGTGGATTTCGGCAAGCCACAACTGGCGGATGCGCGGATGGAGGATGCTTTCGAGTTGCCGGCGCGCCGCGGTGTCCGCAAAGACGCGCCGTGCCAATTCTTCACGATTGAGCCGGCCATCAGTCGAGACAATGCCCGGACCAAAGGCGCGTTGGACCTCCGCCAGCGCCGGCTGGCCGGGTTCAACGACCTCGCGCGCCAGGTCGTCGCTATCCACCACCGGGATGCCGCGAGCGCGCAGAAGGTCGGCGCAGGCGGATTTGCCCATCCCGATGCCACCAGTCAGGCCGAGCGCTTTCATTGCCCTCTTCAAAAGTGTGACGCTTCGCGAGAAACAGTACCAGCATGCGCGCTAGCGTCTTGGAGTGCGCAGAGGCCCATCGCCAGGCCGGCCAGATTCCAATCCAGCGAAGGACGCGCATCCAGCCCAAAAGCGCTAGAGGACTAACGCAGTCCAAGACGCTTCGCGAGGAACAGTACCCCCAAGCGCTTCGCGAGGATTTTTACTGGCGCACCGCGCGATAGAACCGGGTGTTAAAGCTTGGGGAATTGGTGTCGGTGTAGTTGATGAAGCCGTCCGCAGCGGCGGTGTTGGTGCTGATAGGGGTCCAGGAAGACAAGTTGGTCGAGGCCTGGATGACGTAGGTGGCGCCAGCCTCACCGCTGAGGGTCAGGTTCACGATCATATTGGACATCACAACGCTCAGTTTAGGCGGGACCACACTAATGACAGTGGTAGTGATTTGGGCTGAGTCGTTTGCCGGGTCCAGGTCCTCGTAACCGCCCGAGACACTGGCGGTGTTGACGAAAGTGCCGCCGAATGTGGGTGTGGCGGTGAAGCTCACAGTAGCGGTGTTGTTGGCGGCTAATGTGCCGAGGCTGGCAACGAGCGCCCCACCCGCCATCGAAATGGAACCCTGGCTTGCGCTGCTGGAGATGACCACAAAACCTTGGGGCAGATTGTCTGTTAGCACAACCGCCGGGGCGGCGAAGGGGCCTAGATTGGTGACGCCAACCGTGTAGGTCAGAGTGTCGCCCTGGCTGATCGAAGCCGCGGAACTCGAGATGCCAACTCCGAGGTCAGCAAGCGGATTAACGGTGTTGATGGCGGTCAGGTTCAGGCTCCAACCCCCGGAGATATAGCCCGAATCCCCAATCGAGTCGTCCAGCACGTAGAGCGTCCAGGTCCCGTTGGGGTCGATGCTGTTGAGCACCGAGAGGGTCGAGCCGTAAGGAGCAACCGGCGCGGGGGCCGGGAAGGTCACCGAGCCGAAGTGGGACGGCTTAAACGTGCCGCTGTTGATACTGCTGAGGTTGAAGAGGCCGACGCCTGCAGCATCGTCAAAGGTCAGGCTGGCATTGGTGACCGGGTACCCGCTGCCGGTGTGGGACATCACAACCACATCCCGCTGGTTGGGGCTGGCCAGGAGGATATTGACATCGTTGGGGAAACTATGAGTCAGCCCCTGAATGGTGACCGTTGCTTTGCCGACATAGCCGGTGAGGCCCGAGACGGTGATGGTCGATGGATAGGGCGAAGCGGCGCCGTAATCGGGAATGATAATCGCGTTGGTGTTTGCGAATGACGCGTTCCCGGGCAAATTAAAGGTAAAGGCGAGCATCCCGAGGTTGTTGGCCCCATCCTGAAGCTGCAGGGTGGCGGTTATCGAGCCAACCGCAGAAGGGTCTGCGGTAAAGGTAAACGGACGCGCCACAACCGGACCAGCATGCTGGACGACTCCATAGGTGGCCGGAGCGCTTGGGGCTGTGACACCTCCCGAGGCCAGCAAGGTGGCAACGAGGTTGGCGGTATCCAAAGAGCCGGCATTGGTCAGGATAAACGAGAGGGTGACCGTCTCGCCGGGATTGATAGCGCCGTTAGGCGGCGAGGCATTGCCAGAGATGAAGGAGGCGCCTGCAGCAAGAATATTCGGCACAGGATTCATCGCTGTGACTGCGATTGTAACCGAGTTATTGGAGGCATTGGTATCACTCGAGGCCGTGGCGACGCTAATCGAATTGTTAACCATACCCGGGCCAAGCGGGGCAAGATTAATGGAAACCGCAGCGGTCGCTCCAGGCGCCAGAGTGCCCAGGCTGGCAACAACCGTCCCACCATTCACCCCAATTGACCCTTGCGAGGCGTTTCCAGAGACGAATACGGTGCCAGGCGGCAATGGATCGGTCACGACCACATTCAAGGCGTTGCCCGGGCCGCTATTCGTCACAGTCACACTATAATTGAGATTACTGCCGACAATGACCGGGTCTGGCGCGGCGGTGACGCTCAGGGCCACGTCAGCCGACGGCAGATTGACCGTTGAAACGACTTGCGCCTGGTTGTCGCCGGTGTGGATGTCGGTCTCAAAAGCGCTGACGGACGCCGTATTGGTTAGGAGACCGGATGCCGCCGGCTGCATGACAAGGGTGAGTGTCACAAAAGCATGTGCCGGGAGACTGGCCAGATTCCCGATAAGCACTCCGCCATTGGTGGTGTAATTGCCTTGGGAGGCTGTGACGGAGACGAGATTTGCTGTGGCCGGCAAGGCATTGGAGAAGGTGACGCCGGTAGCGGTGCTGGGCCCGGCATTGGTAATGACAAAAGTATAGGTCAGATTATTTCCAACCAGGACCGGTTCGGGCGAAGCGGTCTCGCTGATGCCGATATCAGCCAACTGGTTGACCGGTGTCACGGAAGTCAGCGCCAGGCTCCAACCGTTTGAGATAGCGCCCGAATCGCCGGCCGAATCGTCCAGAACAAAAAGCGACCATTGGCCGTTGGGATTAATCCCATTCAAATCGCTCAGGCTGACCGAGTAAGGCCCTGCCGGGGCTGGGTTGGAGAAGGCGACGTTGGGCGGATAGACAGAAGGCTGCCAGGAGCCGGTGCTCATTCCACCGACAGCCGGGATGGGTCCGGCAGCGGCCTGGTCGAAGGTAACATCGAGGTCATCGGCAGCCGATTGATCGGCGGCGTGAGACAACAGGAGCACCCGAACTCCGGTCGGGCCTACCAGCAACGCATTCACGTCATGCACATAGGAATGAGTCAACCCAGCCAGAGTGGCCGTGACCCGGCCCACCTGGCCGGTTAAACCTGAAACCGACAACGTCGAGGGGTACGGATCAGCAGACCCGAAGGCGAGCAGGTTGGTTACGTTCGGCACGTAGATGATATTGGTATTGGCAAAGGCCGCCACGGTAGGCAAGGCAAAGGTAAAAGACACCGGGGGCAAAGCATTGGGGCCGTCCTGGAGTTGGAGTGTGGCGACCAGGGAACCGCCGATGGCGCTGCTGGCGGTAAAGGTGAATGGCCGTGAGACAGGGACGCCACCCGGGACACCAATCGGTTTGATGAGTCCATAAGTCTGGGGGCTGCTCGGGGCGGTCACGCCGCCGGTGGCCAGGAGGGTAGCCACGAGATTGGTATTCACGACGTTGCCTGCATTCTGCAGGCGGAATTGTATCGTGACCGTCTCGCCGGCATCGATAGAACCGTCCGGCGGAGAAAAGCTTTCAGCTATCAAGGTTGCGCCCGCCGGGGTAATGCTGATGAAGGGCGCGGCGACCTGAGAACTGACGCTGGCGGTGTTGTTGGCGGGATTGGGGTCCGCCTGGGAGGCGGTAACCGTTGCGCTGCTATTCAAAGTTCCCAGCTTGGTGGTAGTGACGATGACGGTCGCGGTGGCCCGCGTTCCCGGAACAATCGTTCCGAGATTGCAAAGCAGCGTACCTGCATTCAGCCTGGAGGTCCCCTGAGAAAGCACAGTGGAGACAACCGAAACACCTACGGGCAGGGTTTGATTAAGAATGACATTTGTCGCGGCGTTGGGACCGAGATTGGTCACGGTAATAAAGTAAGTCAGGTTGCTCGTGAGCACGACAGGGTTCGGGCTGGCGGTCAGGCCGAGGGCAAGGTCAGCGGCCTGGCCGACGGCGGTAGTCACGGTAGCGATGTTATTGGCCAAATAGGGGTCTGGTTGAATGGCGCTGGCCTGGGCTGTGGCGGTGATGTTGCCGTAGGCCTGTGGACTGACATTAATGGTCGCGGTGGCATAGGCATTTTGGGCGAGCAGTCCGACATTCTGGATGACGACATTGCCGGCTACGGTGATCGAGCCCTGGGAATAATTGGCCGACACAATCTGGACAGAGGCAGGCAGGATATTACTGACGACCACACCGGTCGCGACAGCCGGACCGTTATTGGTTACGGATACCGTGTAAGTCAGCGGGCCGCCAACGATGGTGGGATTTGGGACGCCGGCAATTCCAACCGCCAGGTCGGCAACAGGGGGAACAATAATGGTTTGAACCGTTACCGAGTTATCGATGGGATTGAGTTCCGGATCGGTGGAAGTCACCGATGCGGATGAATAGATGGTCCCAGCCAGCGTGGGGACGCCGGTCACAGTGATTGTGGCCGTGGCGCCCACCGCCAGGTTGCCAAGGGTTGCAGTCACAACACCCCCTCCCTGGCTCACCGTGCCTTGAGAGGATAACGCAGTAACAAATTGCACACTCCCAGGCAGATCGTGAGTCACGACAACGCCGCGGGCTATTCCCGGGCCTTTGTTGGTGACAGTGATATTATAAACGAGGTTACTGCCAATCACGTCCGGATTGGGACCGGCGTTCATTTTGATACCCAAGTCCACTCCGGGGCATTGACCACCGCCATCGGTGCATGTGGCCGAAGCAACGGCCAGCGACCAGCATTGCAGCGTGCCAACGAAGCCGGCCGCGTTATCAATCACGTGGAGCTGCCAGATGCCGTTTGCATTCGTGCCGGATTTGCCCGCAAAAGTCGCCAACGGCTGGTCGGGTTGGAACACGCCGATATAGGGCGGGAGCCCGTTGGCGATGGTGTTGGTGGCGTCATCATCAAAGGTCGTTCGGGAAGTATCGGGCGAACAGGCCAGACCATAGTTTTGCCCGCCGGCGCCGTGGTTGGCTGAAAGGGTGACGGAAGTATTATCGGGGCTGATCAGTTGCAAAGTGAGATCGGAGTCCGACGGGTGGCTGATAAAGACCATCACAGATACCTTTTGCACGGCGCCCGCGAGGCCCGAAACCAGGATAGGAGAGTTGGTTCCCAGGGGTGAATTGTCCGGAATCGCAGCAGGGAAGAAATTGTCAAAGCGGACCGGAGAGCCCGTGAGGCCGGATGGGAGCGAAACGCGGAAGGCCCGGATGCCGTTATCGGATTTGATGACCACATTGAGTATGACTGGTGTGCCGCAAACGAAGGCAGGTGTGGTGCCGATCTTGAATGCGGTCAGGTTGGTGGCGGCAATCCCAGGGATGATGTCCGGGTAATCGGAAGTCGTTTGAGGAATAAAGACGTTCGGAGTGGTAGTTGAGATAGTGGCATGGACGTTGGTGGCGCCGACAAGGCCAATATTAGTCAACACCAAGAAGAAATCGTTGCATTCATCAAAATCAATGACCCCGTTGCCGTTGCCGCCAACGACGTAGTTGGTGGCGACATCAATCGTCAGTGAAGCAATCGGGGCTAATAGATTGATGAGGTTGGTGCCTGCGGGCGACCCCAAACCCGTGCAGAGGTCATAACCGGGGACTGCAAAAAACAAATTGGTGCTGACGGCATTGGTGTTGTTGCCAGTAACGATGTCATGGAATGCATTGGTATAGTTCGCATAGGGCCCCTTGCCGATCGCGTAGATAGCTGGATTGAGAAAACCGACTGCGGGATCACCGTTGGCAAAAGCTTGCTCATTCATTAGGGCGGTAAAACCTGCCCAGAGAGGAGCGGCCACACTTGTCCCCCCCACAGGGCTTCCCTGGCCTTGGTTAGCAATAGTCCAGACGTTTTCGGCCGTCAGGGCCACATCCGGAGTATTGCGTTTTGTAAAAGAGCCTTGGTTAGTGGTCATGTCGATCCCCTGCTGCCAAACTGGGATGGAATAAAAAGAGCTGATCCCGCCGCTGGCTCCGTTGGTTCCGTCGTAACGGTTCCACACGGTCTCTGAAACCCAGGATCCTTTGGGACCGGTTGTGCTCAGGATGGTGCCGCCTACTTGAGTGATAAACGGGTTGTCTGATGGCGCGTTGGGCAGGTTGGGGTCGTCCACCGCCCCCGGCGGAAAGGCGTCGCTGTCACCTGAGGCGTTAAAGAATGTTTGTCCTTGCGCAATCATTTCCTGAAAAATCTGGTCCGTGGTAGCGCTGGGACCGCCGCTCCAACCCCAGGACGAGCTGAGTTGCCTGGCCTCGTTGTCGGTGACCATCCGGTTGAGGATATCGTCTTGAAGCCCGTTTGGTCCGGCCTCGTACACCATTACTTTAGACACCCCCGGGGCCATTGAAATCACCATCTCGATGTCGAGAGACACTTCGCCTACGGCGCCGGGGTTGACCGGAACACCGTTAAACCCGTCCAGGAGCACGTTCTGCAAGGGGACGTTTGGTAATCCGGCGAGGGCCTCATACGCTACGATATCGCTCGGATAATAGCCGTCGAACTGGAACAACCCAACCACTTGTCCGGAGCCAGTCAGGGGAGTGCCGGGCACATACGCATTCCTGAAGTCATAGCCCAGGTAAGTGCCGGCAGGCCCGGAGCCAAGATGAGGCTCACGTTCCAGGGAGTTGATGTCCATTGGAATGTACTTTGGATGAGGCAGGATGTAATCGTTGAGACCGCTGATGTTGAATACGGGTACGGAAAGGTCCAGCCATGGTTCGGCATCCGGCGCGTAGAACGTGCGCGCCTCGGTCGGATGCTCGTACAGGTGCATCGTAATATGGAGGGCCTTTTCGATGTCAGCAACCGAAGCGTTGACGTCCAGGAGCATCCGGTTTGGATGCCGGGTCGTGACGGCCAGGCCGTTGGCTTGGGCAAAGTCGATAAGGGCCTGGTAATCCTGCTCGGTGGGCCCGAACATGGCCGTAAACTGCGCAGTAGATAAATAATGGCGATACTGCGGGCTGGTTGGATCGGTGACCTGCTCGAGCAGGTTGGTAAGTGCTTCCCGGTCGCGCCAGGGCAGTGAGATGGCCAGGTTCAACCGCTTGGTTGCCTCGAGGCGTCCAATGGGCTGCAAACCTGCCGTCACACCCGGCACGGTCCCATGCAAGACCTGCCGTTCCGCGGCGCCGGACGGGAGGGCCGCCAGGGCGATCTGCGCCGCGCAAGCAGCGAGCAAAACAGGGCAGCGCGGGCTGAGACGTCCAAACGCGCGGGTTGAAAACAGATCAGAGAATACCTTCATAGTCAAATTGGGAGAGGATAAAGCGGAGGACAATTCGGACATCGCGCTGCGATACACGCTGCGCAATGGCTCGCGCCTGCCGTGCAATCTGGACATTTTGGGTGAGTTCCATTTTACTGCCCTCTCAAGCGGAAGAAGACGCTGCCGTCGCCAATCGGAATGGAAACGGTGTTCTGTCCATTGATGCTGACCGGGGGCGTATTGGTGAGGGGGTACCAGATTACCGGCGGGGTCAGGTTGGTGGTTGTTTCGAGCACGTAATTGGCGGCATCCACCGGCCAGCTCACCACCAAGCTGTTACCCGAATGGGTGAAGCTCAGCGGGATGAAACCGACGATGGTTTTGACGGAGGCGGTGTTGTTCAGCTTGAGCGGGTCAGTCACAGCGGAGGAGCAGGTGGCGGTATCGGTGATCGTCCCCGAACCGGTTGGTTGCACCACGATAATGGCTGAGACCTGGCCGCCGCTGCCCACGTCGCCAAGGTTCGTAAAGGTGAGGGTGCTGCCGGTCAAGGTATAGCCCGCTGGGGAGGCCGAGACAAGCGCCACGCCGGGTGGCAGGAAATCCGAGACGGTGAGAGCAGGGGCAGTGCTCGGGCCGAGGTTTGAAACCGTGATCGAATAGGTCAGGGTCTGCTCAGGCAGCACCGGAGAGGGCGCCGCAACAAGGCCAATTGCCAGGTCGGCCGTGGGAATAGCCACGGTGCCGGCAAGTGAGGCGGTGTTATTAGCCGGATTGAGATCCGGCGATACGGAACTGACCGTGGCGGAGTTGGTAATGTCCACGGCAGCAGTTGGCTGGATAACCAGGGTTAGGGAGGCTGTCGCGTTCATGTCCAATGACCCCAGATTCCATGTGAGGGTGCCGTTGCCATTGGTTCGGGCAGTGCCCTGAGAAGGCGCGGCAGACACAAACAGTGCCGGGGAAGGGAGCGTATCGATCACGCTCACTCCGGTGGCGCTTCCAGGCCCGTAGTTCTCCACTGTCAACGTGTAAAGGACATTGCTGCCCAGGACGATTGGGGGCGCGGACTGGAACATGGCCACGCCCAGGTCGCTATCGGCAATCACCGGGTGGACCAGTGTGAAGTTCAACGACCAGCCATTGGAAATCGCGCCACCGTCCAGGAAGACATCGTCTTGAACAAACAGGGACCATTTGCCGTTGGGATTAGTGCCATCAAATGCCCCCAGGGCGTTGGTGTAACGAGTGGCCGGAGGCGGCGGAGCCGGTTGCGGAAAAGGGGCGACGGCGGAAAAAACGCTCGGCGTGAAGGTGCCGGACACGATTTGTCCAGACTGCGGCAAAGGCCCGCCGGCTGTATCATCGAAAGTCAGGTTAACCCCGTTGACGGACATCGAGCCGGCGTTGGCGAGGAAAACAACCGGTTGGTTTGCCGGCGAGGCCAGCAGGGCCTCGATGTCGGAGGGGGAGGAATGAGTCAGGTTATTCAGGCTGACTGTGGTTTTGCTGATGACACCGTCCACACCGGTCACATTAAGGAACGAGGGATAGGGCGTTGCGGGCGCGTCGTCATTGATGGTAATCAGCTCATTCTTGGCGAAGCTGGCGGTGCTGGTGCCCAGGGTGAAATTAAAGACTATCAGGCCGCCGTTGGTGCTGATCGCGCGTCCTGAATCAGTGATCAGGAACGTGGCGATAATCTTCTGGCCGTTAGTGCCATTGGCCGTGAACGTAAAGGGCTGCGAAACCGAAGGCCCGTTCGTCACCACCACGCCATAGGTTTGCGGACCGCTCGGAGAAGAGATGCCATTCGTCTCGAGCAGCGTTGCTACCATATTGACTGTGTTGGTTCCGGCTGCGTTGCGGAACGCAAACAGCAGAGTCACCGTTTCACCGGGATCAATGACGCCGTTGGGTGGGCTGAAGCTTTCAGAAATCAGGGCCGAGCCGGCCGGTATGACCAGGCTGCCTTTATTGTTATGGATGGTCAGCGTAGCCGCGGCGGGCGTCAGCAGGCTGGTGGAATTAGTTGGCGCCGGGCTTGAAAGCGAGAGCAGCACGGTCCGGTCCCCTTCGATAATCGTCTTGTCGCGCACCGGCACGGCAAAGCTCTTGCTGGTTTCGCCATTGGTGAAGACCAGGGTGCCGCTGGCGGAGTCATAATCCACCCCGGCAACAGCGGTGCCGTCGGCGGTGGCGTAGTTGACGGAAACGATGCTGTTACTAAAGCCAACCCGTTGGACGGTAATCGGAGCAAAGACGCCGTTTTCGAGGACGTCGTAATTGCCGCTCGAGAACCTGAAACCCGAATTCACGTCGATGATATTGACTGTCGCGGTATTCGGCTGCAGCAACTGCGCCGGAGCGGTGGGGTTAAAGAGGCTCACCGTAAAGTACAGGTCGCCGCTCACGACATTATTGTCGATAATCGGCACGGTAAAGGAGTTGGACAACTGGCCGTTGGTAAAGACCAGGCTCCCGCTGACCGCCGTGTAGTCCGCCGGGGCGACTGCCGTTCCATCCAAGGTGGTATAGTTGACCGAAACAACGCCGGTGTTGGCATTGGTGCGGATGACGGTAATGACCAGATTGGTGGCATCCTTGCGCACCGAGAATACGGCGTTGGCGACCGGGGGTGAGTTCGTATCGAGGATGCTGAGGCCGCTATCGACATCATTAATGACCACCACGGCCGTGCTGGGGGATGCTAATTGAACCCCCGGCGTCGGATTGAACAGATTGACCGAGAAACTCAGGTCGCCCGTCACTCGCGGGTCGCGCAGGATCGAGATGGAAATAGACTTGTGCGATTCGCCCGGGTTGAAGGTCAGTGTTCCGCTGGTTGCGATGTAATTGACTCCGGCGGTGGCGGTGCCATTGGTGGTCGCATAACTGACGGTAGTGACGCCGTTTGTGGTGTTAAGCCGATAGACATCCAGCGTGATCAGGGAGTTGGTCTCACTGACGATATAAACGGCATTGATCAAGGAATTAGTCGCGAAACTGACCCCCACATCGTCATCCAGAATTGTCAACGGCACCGGGTTTGGGCCGCTGATGACCGCTCCGCCGGTGGCATTGCTCAACAGCAGGGGCACCGTTCGAGGTCCCAGGACCACCTTGTCGTTGATTAATGGCACAGTAAAGGAGTGGACGCTTTCGCCGTCCGCGTA
Source organism: Verrucomicrobiia bacterium (assembly GCA_035946615.1). NCBI lineage: Bacteria > Pseudomonadati > Verrucomicrobiota > Verrucomicrobiia > Verrucomicrobiia bacterium. Next base: position 45,410 of record DASYZB010000008.1, on the reverse strand, counting down.
GCTCAGAACGCCATTGGTCGGGATGTAATTAAGTCCGGGCGTTGCATCGCCCGCCAGTGTCGAAAAGGCAACCGAGACCGGGCCGGAACTGCCGTTGGTACGAACCACAGTGATGAGAGCGGAGCCGTCGCCCTCGCTGACAACATAGTTGGTTTGAGAGAACATGAACTGGCCCGGGGCCTGATTGACGTTGATGATGGTGAGAACCGCCTCGATCGGGGCCAGGAGCAGCGTGCCGGAGGCATCCGTCAACTGCATCAGAACAGTCGTATTCGGCCCGGCAATATGGGTATTAAAGATTGGCACCTTGGCCGTCTGCACGGTTTGGCCGGGCAGGAACGATACCGTATTGGTCACGGGGGTATAATCAACGCCCGGAACAGCGGTACCGCCGGGCACTGTACTAAAGACCACCGTGCAACCCTGTTGTGTGCTGCCCACGCGCACCAGTTGGACCGTTGCCGCACCATCGATGGCATCCTGAGCCCTCGAGTAGGTTGGCGAGGCGAAACTGACCGCGCTTTCCACGTTAATGATAGTCAGGAGCGCCGTTGGTTGAGCGCCCAGGGTGGCAGGCGGAGTAGGATTTGCCAGAGCCAGGTTGACAGTCAGGTTGGGTGTTACCACCTGGTCATCAATTAGCGGGATGGTGACTTTTTGCACTGTTTCCCCTACCGGGAAATGAAGAGTAGCGGTCACATTGGAGTAATTGACACCGGCGATTCCTGTGCCGTCGCTGGTTGAAAAATCAACCGCGACATCGCCGGAGCCGTCCGGGCGGGGCCCGCTGGTGCCGCCAGTCCTCAAGACCGTAACGACAATATTAGTCGAATTCTCGTTGGCCTGGTAAGTGGCGGAATCGAACTGGAGAGTGCCCGAGCCGACCATGGAGGAGCCGTAAAGCCGGGCGATACGGGCGTGCGGTTGGCCCTCGAACGTGGTAAAGCTGCCGCCAATGAGGATTTTCCCATCCGGCTGAAGGACGACACTGGCAATCGTATTATCCGCGCCGGTCCCGAAATTGATGGTCGGATCGATAGTGCCGTCGGGCATCAGCCGGGTAATGCGCTTGCGCGTGGCGCCGCTGGCGGTCTTGAACCCGCCCACAACCAGAATCCGATTGTCCGGCTGGACCGTGATGGCGTTGACGGTGTCATCGGCGCCGACGCCGACCTGGAACGAGGAATCAACGGAGCCATCGTCATTGAGGCGCGCGATGCGGTTTAGAGCGAACCCATTGATATTGGTGAACGAGCCGCCAATAAGGATTCTATCATCCGTTTGGAGGGCGATGGCGCGGACGGCGGTATCGGCGCCAGTGCCGGCGGAATTAAAGAAGGTATCGACACTGCCATCGGAGTTGAGGCGGGCGATGCGGCCGCAGGCAACGTTATTAATCGAAGTAAAATCGCCTCCCACCAGAACCTGCCCGGCATGGGGGCTGTTGGTCGGATACGCCACAATTGCATAGACGGTCCCATTAGCGCCTGCGCCTGTATTGAAGGTATTGTCCACCGTGCCGTCGTTATTGAGCCGAATGAGCGCGGGCCTGATGGTCCCGTTAAAGCTATTGAAACTGCCGCCCGCATAAATTTTGCGCGGGCCGGTGAGGTCAAAGGTTTCGTTCAGGGCATAGATGGGGCCGTCGGCGCCAGAGCCCGGATTAAAGCCAGTATCGAGAGTGGCGTCGTAATTCAGCCGCGCAATCGAGTTGCGCACCACGGCGTTAATGGTGGTAAAGGCGCCCGCGACAAGGACCCGGGTATCGGTCTGGCTGACCACCGCGCGCACCACATCATTAGCCCCAACCAAAGTGGTAGTGAGAAAGCTCTCGTCGAGGGTGCCATCCGGATTCAACCGGGCGATGCGGTTGATCGGCTGTCCGTCGGCGATGGTGAAATTGCCGCCCACAACGAATTTGCCGTCCGGCTGAAGGGCGATGCCAAAGACATCATCGTTGAAACCGGCATTGGGATCGAAGAACGTATCAACCTGGCCGGGCTGTTGATTGAACGATTGGGCGTCGATGATATTAACAAAGGCTGTCGTCGGATTGCCTGCAATCCCAACCGGAGAGAAGTTGGACAACAGGAGGTTGAACCCAAATAGATTAGGCGGGTCCTGCACACCGTCATTGAGGATGGGCACGGTGAAGGATTTGCTGATCTCGCCGGGACCGAAGGTAACCGTCCCGTTGGTCGGCACGTAATTGAAGAAGGCGTAAGCGGTGCTGTCAGCGGTCGAGAAATTGGCGCTGATGGTTTCGGCGCTGCCGCCGGTGCGGGTGATGGTAATGGCAGCGTATCCGCCCAACTCGTTGATGAAGTAATTGGCGGCGCTGAACTGAAGCGTTCCGTAGAAATCAGTGTTGATAATCGTGACGGTTGTCTGAGTCCGGATACCCAGCGACCCGGGCACAGTGGGGTTGAGCAGCGTGACCAGGAATTGCTTGTTGGGCGTTACCAGTCCGTCATGGATGAGGGGGACCATGATGTAACGAACGGAGGTATCTCCGCTGTCCCAGTGAAGCGTGCCACTCGTAGCACTGTAATTTGCCCCGGCAATGGCCGTGAGATTGCTGGTGGCGTACTGGACATCCTCGACGCCGAGGCTGCCGCCGCTGCGGGTGACCGTTAAGATGGCGGCTGAGGCGGTTTCGTTGGTGCTATAGGCGGTGCTGCTGAAATTGAGATGGCCCGGCAGGAAATTGACATTAATCAGCGTGAGCACCGCGTTGGAGACCCCGAGAGTGGCGCCATTGCCGGGAGCGGCGAGGTACAGATTGACCGCGAGATCATTCTGTATGGCGGAGTTGTTCAGGGTGGGCACAACCACGTTGGTGCTGGTCTGGCCGTCCCGGAATAGAACGCTGTTGGTCACTCCGATATAGTCTTGACCGGCAATTGCCGTTCCGTTGGTTGTGGCAAAGCGCACGGAGATCGGACCGACACTGCCGTTGGTGCGGACCAGGGTAATGACTGCGTTAGTCCCTTCAGTGACGGCATAGCTGCCGGCGCTGAAACCGATGACACCGGGGGCGGTGTCGTCTTCCTGGATGTACATCAAGCCCTTGGTTTGAGCCAGGGCGCTGGCCAGCGGGATGTCCTCACCACCGAGATAGAACACATCCGCATAGCTTGGCACGTCCATTTTGAATGGCGCCGAGCGATCGCCCTGGTACCCGGGGATATTGGGAACCGTGACGTAGATATCGGCCAGAGGCGAACGGACAGGACCGTCGGTAGGAATCACACTGATGCTGACGTTGTTGGTCCCAAAAATCCCGTCGCTCAACTCGCGGTCCCCATTCCAGGTCGTGCCATACCTCGGATTGACCCGGGTATATAAGTAGTCGGCGCCGCTTTGAGCAACGCCAATGGTGTTGCTGCCGGTGCGTGGGGGAATCGAGAAAGTAGCCTCGATCTGGCCCAAATCGCCTCGCGTACGAATCGCTTTGACGTACAGGAAGCCCATGTTCTCGACTACGTTGTAGTTGGTATTGACCAGGCCCATGCTGCCGGGGCCGTCCGTGTTGCCGCCGAGGAGGCGCGCCACATTGTAACGCGTGCGATAAGCAGCACGCGTCTCGGCCACACCGTCGAATGGCGCATAAGAATTTGTGGCCACGTTTACCTCAAATCGGCCACCGCCGACATAATGGAAACTGCCGCCGATCATCAGGTTGCCGTCGGTCTGGAGGCCAGTCGTAAATAGGAAATCCTTCGGGTTGACATAGGGATTGAAGTAGGGCTTGTGCAAACCCGCGAACTGGTTATAGGCCGTGTCCATGAACCCCGTATCCACTTCGCCCGTGGTGAAGAGCCGGGCAACGCACATCCGCCGCGTTTGATTAATCGAGTTAAAGACGCCGCCCAGGAAGATGCGGCCATCGGGCTGCAAGGTGATGGAATACACCGAGTCGTCCGCCCCGGATCCGGGATCAAAGGTAATATCCAGCGTACCGTCGGGGTTGTACCGGCAGATGTTATTCCGGCTGCGGAACTCGGAATTGGCAAACGAACCGCCAACAAGAAGTTTGCCATCCGGTTGCAAGGCGAGGCAAAAGACCGGGCCATCGACACCCGTAACGGGGCTAAAGGCGGGGACAACGATTCCGTTGGTGTCAATCTGGGCAATCGACCGGCGGAACAGGCCATTCACATCGCTGAAATCGCCGCCGATATACATCGAGCCGTCCGGCGCCAAAGCGATGGCGTTGACGGTGCCATCCGGGCCGTTGGTGCCGGGGTCAAAGGAGGGATCAACCGACCCATCCGTGTTCAACCGGGCGATGTGGAGACGCGGAAAATCGTTCACCGCTGTAAATTCGCCGCCAATGACTACTTGGCCGTTGGTTTGAACCGCTACGGCCCAAACGGTGCCGTTGGCGCCCAGGCCGGGGTTAAAGGTGCTGTCCAGCGAGCCATCGGGATTGACCTCCGCGATATTGTAACGAGGCACGCCATTGTAGGACGGGAAATTGCCGCCGATGATGATGTGGTCCGCCGGGGTAAACGTGAGGCTGCTGATAAAGGCGGGATTAATCGGGTCTTTGACCGGGATGCCGTCGCCTGGATCGAAGCCGAAATCAATCGAGCCATTGGCGTTCATTCGAGCCAGGCCGTACCGGGGATAGGAATTGAAACTACCAAACGTTCCGCCGATGACTGTCTTATTATCATTGGTATGGACGGCCAATGCATAGACAGTGCTGTCTGCTCCAGGGGCGGAGTTGTTTGCCGGTTCGGTCGAAATATCCCAGTCACGGTTGTGCGAATCATCGAGCCCACCGGCAGGATAATCATCATAAAGAATCGTGACCGTACATTGGGAATTCCAGCCCAGTTCGGCGTCTTGTGTATGACCGGCAATTTGGAAAAGAAAAATATTAATATCCTCGTTAAATTCCGGGATGGTATCGTCGTTAATGGGAATCCATATCTCCTTGCGCTCGAAATCCTGGGCACTACCCCAACGCAAGGTACCATAGGTGCCAATGCCCACCCCGTCGGTGATTGTGCCATGGTTATCGGGGTGATCGACAGCAAGTTGGTTTGTCGTCCCGAAGTCGAAGTTTAAGCTCGGCCTCGAGTTGTTTGGACTGGGTGCTGCGTAATCGGAACCCGGTTGCAAGTCGAACTGATTGTCGTCGGTGAAGGCTTCAGGGAACCATGTGGTGTCGATTTCGTAATGAATCTCTGTGCCCTGAGCGTTTGGGAGCCCAAAAGTTCCAGGGAAACCACGATAGACCAGGATGCGGGCCATACCTACGCCCTCGCGCACGCGATAAACGCTTCGCTCGAAGTTTACTACGCCGTTGGTAATACCCACTGTAGGGCTGGTAGGGTCCAATAAAATGGGTATATCCATATCGAATATCTCGACGATGGAATTGATGTGGTTATTGTCGAACCGCGGTGCAGGCAAAACCGTGGGGTCTTCCTGCGCATCCAGGACTACATTGGTCAGGATTATCGAAAAGGTACGGTTATTGTTCGGAACGCCTATTCGGGCGGGATTTCTAACCGCCACGCTGCCATCGTCAATGATAGGGATGACAAAACTCTTGCTCATTTCATGGTCATCGAAAAGGAGCGTCGTTTTGTCAGGTCGTTTATAATCTACGCCGGCACGCGCACTGCCGTCGCGAAGATCAAACGAGACGATGGCCTTGCCGGACGATCCGAATACGCGAGTGACCGTGATTCGTGCGCCTTGGGCGCTCTCGGCGTAAGAGCCGTCAACCGGTTTATCTGATTCGGCTTCGGTGCAGAAATAAAAGGGGTGGCTGACCCTGAAGACCCCCGATGGGTTATACGCCCAGGACAGGGTAATGGCGCCTTGGCCCGGCAAGCTGCTGTTGTTCTTGGTATAGCCGTCCACCGCGATGTAATAGGTAGTGCCTCGCACGGCGTTGAACTTCACACCGCTTGGCCCTAAATAGGGATTATCCAAATAGGGGTCGTTATAGTGGAAGTGTCTATTCGCGTTTTCCGGGTTGGTGGTGTTGATGTCGTCATTGGCGACAACCTGGTTCAGGTTGCCAACCGTGGCGTTGCCAACCGTGGGGCCGACATAAACCGCCAGCACGGTGTCACAGGTGCTGTTGAATGTGTCGAACTCGACCGGCCCGGTGTTGTTGGCGGTCCAGACATACCAAATCGAGGCATTGGGCTTGAGCCCGGCGTGGTTGGGTTCGCCCGGCTCGGCGGTGGCGCCCACGTTGCTGCCGGTTACGGTGCCGAAATCGCCGCTGATGACCTGGGCGCTGCCAAAATTATCGTTGGCGGGCTGGGCCAAGGCGCTCGAGGCCAGGACCCCCGCCGAAAGAAGACAGCCCCACTTTACCGCGCCGGGGCGGAGGGCACATTTTACAATCTGACTTGCGAATCTTTGCATAATCACTTTCACGACTGAGCGCACAGCGGTACTGCTCGCTGCGCGCGACTAAAGTTCATTTGCCCCGCTGTCCCTAAGGTTGCTTGCCCTCGATGCGCACGCGGTAATAGCGGCTCGACGCGGCCGTGGCGTCCAGAACCGTCGCCTTCCCGGCAATCGGGCCAAAAACAAAATTGGTGAGCAGTTGCCAATTGGCGCCCGCCAACGAGGTCTTGTAGAAGACGTAATTGGTCGAGTTGGCCAGGGTCTGCCAAGTCAGCACATTGGCGCGCGGCGAATTGGTCGCCATCACGCTGAGGTTAAGCTGGCCCGGCACCGGGATGGGGGCCGGGTCGATGCAGTTGGGGATGCCGTTGCCGTTGGAATCAATAGTGCAGCTCTGCACCAGCGCGCGGTTGAACGTGTAGGTAATGCCGCTGGGATAGGTGATATTGGTCGAAGAATAAGCCCCGGCATAGCTGGAAACCCAAACCAGCCGCCCGCCGTTCTTGCCGTTGAGCTTCTCGGCAATGGACTGGCCATTGACAAGGGCATCGGCGAAATAGACCGTCATGTTCGGGTCGATATCGAGGTTGGGGAAGTTGCCGGCAGCGTCCCGGTTGATGGCCGAGCCGCTCAGGGTCAGCACATCGACATACAACGCGTTCTGGGCGCCCGTCGCAATGAAATGGAAGGCGCTGTTGGTCCCTCCAAAGAGCATCAACTGGCCCACTGCCCCGTTGTTGAGGTAACCCGAGGGCGACGCCCCGCGGTCTTCACCCGCCCAATAATTGAGGGTCTCGGCAAAATCCGGGGCGGAACTGAAGACAATCGTGCCAAGCAAGTCGCCGGTCGCCGGTTTTTGATGGAGGCTGAACCCGTTGCCGGCGAACCACTGGTTGCCATTGAATGGGCCGCCGTCGGTCATGGCGCCGCTCACGGTCAGATCGATGCTGCCGCCGGCAAAGATCGAGTAGTTGCTCACGCTCAAGTTGTCCGAGTTAATGCTGACCTGGCCATTAAACGCGTCGAACGCGCCGCCGGAGAGCACCGCGGTTTGAGATTGTTGCAGGACGATTGATCCCTGGAAATCCTCGAAAACCCCGCTGTTCTCGAAGTAATTGGCCCAGATCAAGACTCCTTGGTTCGTAACGCCCCCGTGATTCACAAAGGCCTGGTAAGGGATATCGACCGTATTGGTGTTGTAAGGCGGTTGGGTGCGCGAGCCGCCGAAGTAAGCCGCGTTGAATGTCATAATATCACCCCAGTTGGTCAGATACTGCAGGCCAGGTGTGGCCGTGGACCATAGGATATTATCGTTCAGGATGTTCAAGGCGCCGTTGGGATTGAACGCGCTGGGGTCATTGGTGGCCAATGTGACGCGTTCGGCATTGAGCAACAGGTTCGTGGTCACGTTCAAGACATCATTGATGACCAGGTTGTTGGGCGCGCCCGAGAAATTCGTCACCGCCAGGTTAAGAGTTTGAACGAGAGCTTGGGAAGTCGGACGCAGCAGGCTATCAACGAACAGCACATGATAGCCATTGGTAATGCTATTCACCACGTTGGTCCAGCGCCCGCTCCATAGGTCGCAAGTCCCCGAGGGATGCGTGAGGAAGGGGACCAGGATATTCGTCACATTCAGAACCCCATTAGTCGTGCGCAGGTAAAGGTCGGTGGTTGGGCTCGAAATGATGGCGTTGGGGCTGCCACGGAAATGATTTGTGGCCCGGAGGAGCAGGTAATTGAGCGACGAGATGCGGCTGCTGTTTAATTTCAGGGTGTTATCCGCGGTGATTTCTATCCGGCCAGCCATGTTAGTCGCATTCCCACCGGCGACGTCTGTTGCCAGTTCGGTTCCTGGGATAAAGATACCTTCGTACGCGGCGTATTGGTTGGTAAGGGAGGTATTGCCAAAGAGGTTTGGCAGCAAGCCGGCCACCGCGGGCGCCAGGTTCGTGTTGTAAGGCGTGCCTGTGACGAAATTATAGTTCATCGGTCTGTAGGTCGGGATTGGATAGGCTGACTGGGGATTGATATCCCCATTAAGAACCACGCCGATATTGGTCACCTCGCCGAAATTGTCAGTGAGGTACATAAAATTGGTCTGAAGAGAGTGGGTCGGCCACACGGGGCTTGCCCACTGCCATTGCACCGCGATTTCTGCAGGGGTGAAATAAACCGAATTTACAAAACTCGGGTCCAGATTGCTCAGAAACACCACCTGAACAAAACGGTTTGAATTGACCGTCCCCGAATCATTGACATACACGACCGCGTTCGGCGCGAAGACGATGGTATTAAAGACGAGGTATTGTCGATTGGTGACGGTGTGAAAGGGGGTGATGTCATTGAGCAGAGCGGAGGGGACCATGGCATTGGTAGCGGTGTCCGCAGCCCAATAGCCGTCCAGGATGCCCGCATTGAATGTGCGTCCAAAAAGGACATTGGTGCCAAAAACAATCGAGGTGGTTGGATTGACCATCGACATCTCGCCGCGGCTCAAGTCGATGTTCTGCCCATCCATTTTCAGAAGGCTGCTGGCACTCATATTAATCGTGCCGTTATTGACGATGTTCGTCGCCCTGATGAGGAACCTCGAATTGCCAGTCAGATTTCCAAAAAGCAGACCCGGTGCCAGGATGAAGGAGAAGGTGCCGTTGACATCGATGACGCCGTTATTAATACCCCCGGCCAGGTTGGCAAAACTCGATGCCATTGTCGGCTGCCCCACCGCGGTTGGGAATGTCTGCAGATTGAATCCCGGGAAGCCGCTCATGAAGCCTTGGTTGGTATAATTGAGGGTGTCGGCGGTCTCGAACAAGTCGCTGGTGTCGATGACGAACGTGGCGCCCTGATGGTTAATAAATGTCAAGGCATCAATTTGGGGAGCGGTGGAGACCTGACCCCAGTTCTCCCAAATCTGCGAGGGTTGGCCGATGGCGCCGGACACAAGCCCCAGCACCGTTACACCGGCTAAAAACTTCTGCTTCATAAAATTGTTGAATTCGGTTGCTCTACAGTCCGCTAGGGATCGGGAGTAATATTAATGCTGAAACTCCGGTCCAGGTTGCGGCCAACGGCATCGGTCACGCGAATGATAAAGTCGTAGAATCCAACGGTTGTTGGTGTGCCGCTGATGACCCCCGAACCGTCTCCAGGGTTGGTAATGAACAGGCCCGGCGGCAACCCCGGCGAACCCGGCGCCAAAGACCACGAGTAAGGAGCCTGCCAATTGGGGGTATAACCCACCGTTTGCAACTGGCCCAAATAGGCGGTTCCCAAGGTTCCCGGCGGCAAGGCCGAAGGAGTGACCTGGATCAAGACCTGGTTCTCGAGGTCGCTGACACTTACGTCATTAGGATATATCACTGGCGTATTGGTCGAAGCATCAAAGGAACCCCAAATATATATGGGAATCTGTTCCACTTCCGTCAGATAAGCATTCGTATTGACGAGCCCGAAGTTGATGAACATCGGACCGACTTTATTGAAGATAAAGGTGGTTCCCGCTGGAGCCCCTGTTGCCGGTTCAATGGTGCCAGGCCCGGCTAACCCAAGATATTCGCTATTTGTATTATACAAAATATCGCGCCGCACAGCAGGAACAGTCGGCAGGGCGTCCGGCCCCGCCACGGTATCCTGGGCGGTCAGCAGGAAATCGGGCTGTGTGACCACCCGCCGGACCCGCAAGGGAATGATGGCGTTATTGGTGACCGTGTTGATCGTGTAGTCGTTCGTTATCGGATAGAAGAATCGCGTCAGGAGTGAATCATAGTCTCGGCGGATAAACGTGATTTTCTCAATGCCCTGCCGCAGCGAAACGTTAGTGGGATCGCACACCACCGGATATATGACAAACGTGTGATTCGTGAAATAAGTGATCAGGTTTTGGGTGTAGGAGAGGAGCGTCCCCGCATTGGTGAAGCCCAGGGCGTTGGTGCTCACAAAGGTATTGGTGGCAACAAAAACGACATTGGTGCTGGACACGACATTGGTCAGTTGCGAGCTAACAATGCCAATATCGCAGAGGTTGGTCGGCAGGATTACATAGTCTCCCACCACCCCGTTGGTGATGTAGCTCTGATCGAAAACGTTCGTGGTGATAAACGTGCTGCCGACCGGCCCCCAGGCCATGTTGGAAGCCCCCACGCTGTCGGTCTCGACAGTCACCCATTCCGGGCTGTTCGGCCTGGTGGGTGCATTCAACAGCGGTTTAGCCACCCACCCGTTGGCGGTCGGCAACAGGCGCAAGACGTTGCCGAAGGTATGGATATAGCGCGTCGCTACGGAAGGGGTCGAGTTGGTAAGAAAGGCCAGGTGCGCAGGGGTGCCGGCGGGGTCCCAGGGGAAATTGGTAAAATAAGCGGTGATGTTGGTGGTAAAGATGTTCGAGAAGAAATTGCTCGTCGAAAGGATGACCAGGTTCGGGTAGAGGCCCTGGAGCGTTGGCGCGTCGTTAGTGATGGCTTGCGCCGCCAAGAGGCTCAAGTTCGAACTGACCAGCAACTGCGGAACGTAATTGGTCTCGAGGGTCAATGTGCCGGGGCCCGCATTCTCGACATTCATGTTGTTAGCGCGGAGCAGATAACGCAATCCGCCGACGTCGTCGCGCGTTATTCCCGTGTAGAACAGCCCGTAAGGAGAGAACAGGAAGCTATTGCCGAAACCGAAAGTTGACGCCACGGGCGTAAAGGCGTTCGCATCCGGGTCCACCGAAAACGGAAAGGTCACGGCGATGTATGGAAAGTTGGCTGGGGCAGTGCAGTACTCGGCGATTTGGTAGGAATAGAGAATATTATTGACATAGCTGCTTGGTTTGAGTTGATCGACTGAGGTGCCGAAGGCGGAATCGAAATTGCGCTTGATTATGATATATTCTTCACCGAAGGGGCAGGTGCCCCCAGGGATTAGGAAGCGGTCGTGCAATGTCCATGTAAACCGGATCGGCTCAGCCAGACCCATCGATTCGATCAGCAGCGACATGACCCAGGACTTGAGATCGAACATGTACAAGGACTCCGCCTTATAGTTTGTTCGCTTCGTTTCAAGAGGGAATTCAGACAGATCACTGCTGTAGCTCGAAACGTTTGTCAGGCTATTGAAAACGTTAAATGCTTTATCCACCTCGGCCAGGCCGTTGGACCCGAAATAATCCAGGAAGTTGGCATCACAGGTATAATAAAGGACCGGCATATTGCGGCGGTACTCCTCGCCAAGATTCTTCGGGGCGCCGATATCACCGGGCAGATTGTATCCGATTTCCTGAGTCTGGTAAGGTTCATTAATAGGTCCCAGCAGCGCGAAGCCGAACGAGAGCTGGGCGCCGGCTGCCAGAAGGGCCAGGCAGGTGATTTGCTTCAATAATCGCAACATAGAAAATGGGGTCATGGCCTTCAGCGCAAGCGCAGGATGCGGTAATAGGCGACGTTGTTGGCGCCCACAAAGAGCGAGTCGGCGGCGCCGGCCGCGAACCTGGGATTGCTCACATTGGTCCAGTTGAGAAGGTCACCTGAACTCTGGACCTGGTAGATCATGCCCGGCTGGGGGTTCCAGGTCAGGAAATAGCCCTGTGGCGATGGCGCCAGGCCCACGTGCAACCACGTGCTCGGGTTGGTGGGGTTGCCGCCGCTCAGAAAGACTTGCACCAGCGTAGGGCCCCCCGGGCTCAACGGGGCGCTGGGCGACGGCCAGTTAAATACATTGACTGACCCGCCGTAATAAGTGGACATCCACTCGAAGGGGATGCCGCCCCAGCTATAGCCGCTCCAGGTCGAGCCGCTGGTTGCCGGCGAGAGGGGCGAGCGGCGTCCATCCGCGACAACATAGGCGACCTGGAATTTATGGGTGCTGCTGGTACCCAGGCCGGCGAGCGTCCACATATTGGTCGCAACCGAAACGGCGGGTGACACCGCGCCGTCCACATAGACCTCATAATGATCGATGGGCAGCCCCGGCTCGAACGGCCAGCTCACCTGGAGTTGGGGCTGATAGACGCCATTGCTGAAAGTAAAGGGCGCATAAACAAAGGGCGCGTTCATCGGCAGCAGCGGTTCGGCATTATTGATGTAACGCTGCGCGTAGAGGTCGAAGCTGCCGACCCCGCCGATATAGCTGGTCCAGACCGCCAGAAACCGCCCATTCCCGTCAGAAGCGACCGCCGGGTGCATCTGCTGGGCAATGGCGGTTGTATTGACCTGGAATTCACCGCCGATCTTGGCTGATGTGTTGTTGAGGAACTGTCCAAAAACCCCTTCGCGTGAACCGTCCTGGCCCAGGCTGGTCCAGACGATAAGGTAATCGCTGCCCAAGGCGCTGATTTGGGGGATATACTGGTCGCCGATCAGGTAGGTATTGACTGTGGTAACGAGGCCGCCGGCCCCTGTCGCAGAAAATGGCCGGGCGAAAATATCCCAGCTATAGGCCTGGATCAGGGTGTTTTTCTGACCCCAGGTCACCATGAACCCGCCGTCAGTGCCGGCAGCTACCCGTGGATTAGCGCAAACATAGGAATCGGTATTGACCAGGATTTCACCGGTAGTGGGAGTGCCGTTGGCGGAGTAAATGCGGGCGTAGATATCGACGCTGGGAAGGTTCGTGGGGGAATAGTCCGCGCCGCTGCTTGGGCTATCCACCGGCCCGCTGCGTTCCTGTTCAGAGACCCAGACCACGACGAAGCCGCCGCCGCTGAGGGCGGCCACCGAGGGTGTGCGCTGGTTAAAGGCAGTAAAGAGATTGACCAGGAACTCACCGCCAATCTTCTGGCCGGTGGGTGAGAGCATCTGTCCATAGACATCCTGCATGCTATTGGTGTCTTGCTGGTTCATGCTGCCATACACAACCACCACGTTCCCATTGGCTAAGGTGGCCAGGGCAGGATTAAGCTGGCCCTTGTTGGTGATCGAATTAACCAGGATGTCACTCGAACTGAGCCAGGTGTTGCTGGTTGAAAGAAACCGCGCGTAAATGTGTTGAAACCCCAGATTGCCTCCCTGCCATACAAAGGCCGCCCCGCCATTGGACAGCAAAGAGGCCTGCGGACGTTCCTGGTCGCCGACCTGGCCCGCATTCACGCGAAACGGAGAGAGGACCCCCGAGAAACTGCTGTCCAGCCGCAACGCGCTAATCCCCAGCCCAGTGGGGTCAGTAATATTGTCTTGCCAGACCAGGAACCCGCCGTTGGTGGTCAGGGCAACTGCCGGATGGACCTGGTCGCCAGGCAAAGCGCCCGCGATGGCATATTCGCCGCCGTTGGTCGCATAGGTGCCCTGGGCAAAAACGCTGCCACAAATGCCTATACCTAATGAGAGGCACAGGAGGGCCTTAGGAACAAAGCGCAATGACATAACTAGACATCTTTCTCTGCGTTACTGCGGCAGGGGGACAATAGGCTTTTGGACCGGGATGGCGGTTTGAGCAAAAGGCATTTCTTCTTCAGAATGCGCGCGGTTGCCCGCCGGGTCGATAATAGTGGGTGTGACGAAAATCATCAGGTTCTTCTTTTGGCTCGACGTGGATTCGCTGCGGAACATCCGGCCCACCAGCGGCAGGTCGCCTAGAACAGGCACCTTGTCTTTTAGCTTGGTCACATTTTCAGCAATCAAGCCGCCCAATACCACCGTCTGGCCGTCCCAGACAATGGCCGAAGTGGTCACCTGCCGGATGCGGAAGCGGGGCAAAGGGAGCGTGGCGGTCAACGGGAGAGCCACGCCGCTGCCGGCGCCGCCGCTGGATACCGATTGGACCTGCGGCACAAACGCGCCGGGATCGTCATAACCAATAAACTCGGCCAGCGTCGGGATGATGGTCATCTGGATGGTAAAGCCGTCTGCCGATACGTAAGGGATGACGTCCAGGGTCGGGCCGAACGGCAGCGTCTCGGTGGGATAGCTGACCTGCGAACCAATCACTCCTGCCCCGCCAATCGCGCCAGCCCCGGCCCCGATGCCGCCGACGCCGCCGCCGAAGCCGCCACCAGCCGTCTGGCCCAGCGATGTCCCAATGACAATCGTCCTCAAATCAACCACCATAACCTCGGTCTGGCGGCCGCTCAGGGTCGTCACCGAGGATTCACTGAGCAAATCAGACCCATCGCGCTGTTCGAGGGCGCGAATCACAACTCGGAACTGCGGGTCCGTCAGGATGCCGCTCAAGGTGCCGACAGCCGGGATGGAGGCGTTTTGCGAGCCGACCGTGTTGCGAAGGCCCGAGGTGAGCAGTTGGGGCACGTCATTCGGCGCCGGATTCGGACTGGCGGGGAAAGAGCCCAAGGGGTTGGCGGTTGTGGGGGCGCCGTTAAAGGCCGGGGCCGAGCCGCCCTGGAAGCCGAGCGCCCCGTTATTCATTAAGGTGTTGCCCAAAAACCAATCGAAGCCCAATGCCCGGCTGTCGTTCTGGGCAACCTCGACGAACTTGGTTTTGATGTTGACCTGTGGCGGGGCGATGTCGAGGGCCTGGACGGCGGTCTCGATCGTATCCAAATCCTGCAAGGTGGCCCGCACAACCAGCGTGCCTTCGCGGTCATTGAAGAAAATGCTCTTAGGCGGATTGAGGTCTATGCCCATCGTCAGGAAGAACTGGCGCACCATGGCTTGGACGAAGGCCATGTTATTCGTGCGCGTCACTGAGGAGAGACCGCCGGCCCCCCCTACTCCGCCCCCGCCCCCAATACCTCCTCCTCCGCCAGGCGCGATATTGACGCGTGGCACCGTGAGCAGGCCGCCGCCAGTGCCGCCGCCAATGCCGCCACCACCACCCCCGATACCCCCGCCAATGCCGCCGCCACCGCCAATGCCGCCGGCTCCGCCTGCGCCGCCGTTGCTGGCTTGGGCAATCGAACCCCAGTCAAACCCGACAACGTTCTCGAGGCCTTGCTGAAAGGTGTTCGGGTCCACTTTGATGAACCGAACGTAAAGCGGCGCGGCCGTATCGCGCGTCTTCAACGAGAAGACCACCGCATAATCCTCGATCGAGTATTTAATTGGGCGATCCGCCACTTTCTCAATCGCATCGAGGACCTGCCCCAGGCTCACATCGTGCAGCGCCGGAACGATCTTAATCGAAATCTGGCTCATATCCACTGACTCCGGCGGCGCGGCCGCGGCAGCCACGGGCAAGCCGGTGGTTGGATCGATAGCCCCCGGGGCGGCCACACCTGCCCCGCCGCTGGTGCCGACATCGACGTTCTGATTGACGATAAAGTTAATCCCACGCTTTTCCGGGTCGCGCCTCAGCGCTTCATCGCTCAGCAACCGCACCACTTCCGTCAGCGGCAACCCGTCATAAGTGACGGTATCCAGGTGGATGCGGTCGAGTTTGGCATAAATGACTTGGCGGCTGGGGCTGGTATGAATGAGGTTTGTGCGGGCATACAAGTTGGGCACCGGCAGCTTGTCGCGATTGGGGGGCGTGTACCAGGCATTCTCGATATCCACGATGGCGGTGCGGGAGGCAATATCCCGCTTATTGAGCGCCTCCTTGAACCGCGCTTCGTTGATCAGGTTCAGATAATAATAAGCAGCCTGATTTTGCGGATCGATTTTGGTGGCTTCTTCGAACTTCTTGCGCGCCTCATCCATTTTGCCCATCTCAAACAGCAGCTTGCCATCCTGGACAAGGGTGCCGGCGCTGACTTTCTCCTTCATGATAATCGGGACCTGGCTCTTGGTATCGTCGTCTGGAATCCGGCCCGCCTGCTCGGCCAGGAGCTTTTGGTTGTTGCGTTTGAAGCTCAGGGCGTCGGCGTTCGAGGGGTCCACGCGGAGCACGTCATTGACCTGCACAGCGGCCTCTTTAAGGTCGCCGCGGCGTTGGGCCTCTCGGGCCAACTCGAGACGGACGGTGGCCAGGCCCGTGCGGGCATCGGCGGCCTCGGCCTCGACGTTGGCGCCGATTTTCTGCACCAGCAGCCAGGCATCGTCATAGAGCTTGGCGGCGGTGACCAGGTCGTGGCGGGCCTGTGCTTCGCTGGCAGCGGCCAGTTTCTGGCGCAGGGTGATGCGCCCGGCCTGGCGCATGACCGCTTCATTGACGGCGCTTTCTTCAGCGGGCGCCTGGGCGTGGACAACCGCCGCGGCGGCGAAGAACAAAGCAAGACCAATGGGGAGGGAGGCTGATTTCATCATGGGGTTTACAGTTAGGTTCAGTAAATAGGAGGATAAATCTTACATCGGTTTTAGGGTGAGGCGCTGGCTGAAGCAGCGGTCACGGGCGCGGCGTTGGTCGGGTTGGCCGCGATGGTCCATTTCTTCCCGTTTGACTTGGCGGCGAGCACGACCTCGCGGGGGTTGATGGCAACGACGTTGTACTCTTCCCCGTTAAAGGCCAGCGGCGGCGAGGTCCGCACATTGGGGCGGCAGTTTTCCCAATGTTTCTTTTCAGGTTCATACCGCAAATCGGCCATGTAGCCCTCAATGCGCTCAAAGGGTTTGTTGGTGCTGATGGCCGCCGTTTCCCCTGTGTCTTTGAGCTTTACAATCACCTGCGGGTCATCCGGCTTGCCCTTGACTGAAAGCATCTCGAAGGTCTTGTTCTGGGTAGGCGGATTGGTGGTGCAATAGTCCTGGGTCTTGATCTTCCGCGCGCCGTAGGCCGCCGGCTTTTCAATTCCAATGATGTACTGGGGGCTGCCTCCGGGGTCCGCCGGCGTAATCGAGTCCAGCGTCAGCTTCATAAACAGCGGCGTGATGCTGACAATCGTCAGCGCGCTCGGCCCTACTTTGTCCTGGGGGACCAGGTGGCCATCCGCCGTTTTTTGCCATGGCATGGGATTAAAAAGGCGATTGGGCGGGCCCAGGTCGAGACTGACCGGCATGGCGACACTCTTGAGGGCTGCTTGCGCCATGCTTAGGTCCAGGTTGGTCAGCGGCTCGACTTTGGGATGCAGCACGCTGGTCTTCATGTCCTCGAGGCGCTGCTTTTCGTTGGCGATAACAAACGGAAGAAAGGCCACCGCAACTGCCAGGCCCAATAACACCACCCCAAGCAGGATTTTTTCAAAATGTTTCTTGAGAAAATCCATCTTATTTCGAAGGCAGAAGTTTCATCACGTCCAGTGCGAGCGTTACCTTGAGCTCTTTTTCATCCAGAACGGTGGGCAAACCGCCTTTGCCCCCCGGCGCTCCCGCCTGCGGGGCTGCCCCTGTGGGAGCATAAACCGGCGGCGGCTGATAAACCGGCGGTGGTGCTTCTGTGGCCTGCAGCGGGCGATAGGGAATACCACCCAGGCTGGCGCCTCCGCCACCGCCGTAACGGTCTGCAAGGCTGGGGCCGCCGCCGCCATACCGGTTGGCCGGCCCGGATGCCGATATCCCATAGCGCTGGGCGATCCTCTGTTGTTCTGACATTGCATCGTAAGCCGGCGCGGCATAACGCTGGATGTACTGGGCGACTGGACCTCCGGGCTGTTCGGATTCAGCCTGTGCCGGCGCTCGCTCGACATTGATCGTTTTAACGATCAGCGCGTTGGAGGAACTGGCAAATCCAGCCAGCACATGCGCCAGCTCGGCGCTGAAGCATTTAAAGGTCAATTCATAGGGCGAGAGCACCGCCATGTCATTGGTGGCTGACTTATCATACAGGTAATCGCTCTGCGGACCGCTGGAATCGTCGCTCGAAACCCGCTCGCGCCGGATGTTGTCGAGCGAATTGACCTTGGCGGCGAAGAGCACTCCGCAAATAGTTTTGATCTCCCCGAGCTGAACCGCCAGCGGGCTCAGCCCCCCGGCCACAAACGACACTTTCGATTTCTCCGCTTGGAAAGAAAAATTATAATCCGGCGGCAAAATGACGCTGGCGTTGGTGGCATCCTTTTGCAGCTCGTTAATGGCCAGGCTGAGGGCGACTGTAAAATCGTGGTCATTGATATTGGCCTCATTCGGAGTCGGAGGGATGCGCTGGAAATAGCCCCGCGCCTTGGAAATAATATCCATCAGCTCTTTTTGCTGGTCCTTGGCCGTCTGGATATTATTGATCTTGTCATTGCCAGGGTGCGGCTTTTGGGTATTGAGACGGCGGAGTTTTTCATAATCATCGTTCAGGCTCTGAACGATCTTGTTGTTCTCGTCCCATTTCGAATAGAGATACCAGCCGGCCAGGCCCATCAACCCCACCGCCAGGATGCTCCCGATGAAAAAATAGAGGTTGCGCTTGATCCAGGACATACTAGAGGTGCAGCGGGCGTCTGAGCCCAACTATCAGCGGGAAGGTGAAAGTGCCGGTCGCCTGGTCGTCTGCGCTAATCGGTCCGTTGTCGTGCGTATAGGTCGGGTCCGGATCGAAAATGGGGTTGTTCCTAAGCTCATTCAGGACGGCATAATAGATTTCCTTGTTCGCCTCGGCCGAAATGGGGGCAAGGCTCACCGCGCGGAAGGTGATGGTAATCGAGGAAACGTCATTGGTGTCGCCCTTCTTTTTGACGACCCCCGGAGTGGCCGAGGCGGTGGTGGTATCGGGTGTGACGGGGGTGGGCGCCGCCGCGCCCCGGTGGGCGTAGGGGCCCAAACCATACCGCTGCATGATCTTCATCCGGGCGATGGCGTCGCTGTCGGACATCGGAGCGGGGGAATTGTCGCCCCCGGCCATCTCCTCGCCTGCCCGCGGGGTGGCCGTGATGAATTGCTCGACCCAGATGCCGGTGTCGGCCTGGTACCGGTTTTTCATGCCCGCCTCAACCTTCATCAGAACCCCGCGCAACTGAGTGAGCACTTCGGGCCAGTACGAACGGTCGTCCATCCATTCAACCATTTGATTGGCCTCGTTCTGTCGCTTCCTGAGAGCGCCCAACTCCTGTTCGAGTTTTTGCTGTTTGCCCTCGGCGGGCGCGATCTCCGTTTCCAACGCCTGCAGCGCGTCGTTCTTGGCCTTCGCCAGCGTGCCGAACAGCAGCCCAATAGCGGCGATAACCGCCACCATGCTGAAGACCGTCGCTATCAAATACGGCTTTTTCTGGTTGAAACTTTGCCACTTGAGCGTGCTCTCGGGCATCAGGTTGAGCTCGACCGGGCAGTGCGCCAGGTTGCGCAATCCCAACCCGACCACCTCGCCCAGCGAGTGGGCCACCCGCGCCAGGTCTTCCAGGTTGATGGTGGGGTCAATTTGAATGTTCCGCAGCGGATTGAAATACTCGACCGGCACATTGAGCTTTTCAGCAAAAAACTGCGCCGTGTAGGGCATGATCGAGGCCCCGCCCGACAGGAAAAGCCGTGCTGGCGCCGAGCCGCCCTGCTGGCCCCTGTAGTACTGCATCGTCTGATTGACCTGGATGTGCAGCCGTGTCATGAATTGACGCGCAATTTTCGAGATGGCCGCCTGGTCCTGGTTCTCAGGCTCTTCGTAAGCGCCCCCCAGGCTGACAAAGCCCTCGTCAATCTTGATCTTCTCGGCCACATCGAACTTCTTCTTGGATTCGTTGGCGAAATCCTGCGTAATCGAATTGGCCCCCAGGTTAATGCTGCGGGAAAAGACCTTGCCCTTTTCGAAGAAGAGCAGGTTGCTGGTCTTAGCCCCGATGTCCAGCAGCACCGTGCAGTCTTCCAATTCGCCGTAGTTGTAACGGAAGGCATTGCACAAGGCGGCCGGCGAGACGTCGCACAATTGCAAGCGCAGGCCCGCAGCCTCGGAGACCCGGAACAGCCCCTCGACGATGTCGGCCTTGATGGCCACTAGCAGCACTTCCAGCTCGCCACCGGGCGTCGAGCCCAGAATCTGATAATCCCACACCACCTCTTCCAGCGGGAAGGGCACGTTCTGCTGCGCCTCGTACTGGATGATCTGGGTCACCTTGCCCGCATCCACCGGCGGGAGTTTGACGAATTTGGAAAAGACATGAAACCCGGGCGCGCAGACGTTGACGATTTTGGCTTTGATCGAACGCTCGGCCAGCATTTCCTGCAGCGCCTTGAGCACCACCGCTTCACGCGCCGTCTCCTGCGCCCCTTCGGCCCCCAGGGATTTGAGGCCGTATTGTTTCAAACGCAAGCCGCCCGCTTCGTTGATCTCGAACTCAGCCAGCTTCAGGCTGCCCGCTCCGAAGTCGATCGCCAAAAATGATTTGGTATTCAGCATGTGCTGTTGTGGCTTGCCGCCAACACGTTCTCGCCGCCTCGATACCCGTTCGGGTCTGCAGGCAGCCCGTGACGGTTATCCAAATTCCAACTGTGGGTCAAACACAAAAGCAAAAAATCAAGCGCTCCAAAAAAATTCGCCCCCTTCCCGCCGCCCTTCTTGGGAACCAACCTGGGAGAATTCCGCCCGCCGGTACCCTCTCCCCAATAGAGAGGGCACGGCGAGCGAGGGGTTTTCGGAGAACAGATTGTGCCCGCGCGCAGAAATAAAATCCCCTTCTTCTCCGCAGAGAGGGAAGAGGAAAATCTTCCGACCCACCGCTCGATTTGGCCCGCGTCACTGCCGCGCATACTCTCTATCAAAACAATTTTATACGACCTGCGTGTGGGCCTCAGCGAGAGAAATCTATTCGATTGACCCGGAATCTTCCTTGTTGCCCGCAACTCAACCCCGGGTATCACTCGCGACTTCTTTCGTTTCCGCGCATCACTCATTTGCAGCCCCACTGGCGGTTCTCAAATGGCGGTTCGTCGTCATCGGGTTCGCAATTCTAATTTAGCGGGCGGCTTGCGGGTTGTCAGTCAGGAAACCCTGGAATGCGTTGTAAGGATTCTGACTACAAGCCCGTTTTCAATCCTGCTCAAAACCTGCTCCTCGCAGGGGAGCTTTTTCAAAAGACCCGCGCTATTGTTCGGCATGCGCCAGATATACATTCTGCGATTGGCAGGGGTGCTGCTCGCGCTCTTCGCGCTGACCAGTCACTCGCGCGCCGGTTCTCAGCCGACCAACGCGCCCCCCGGCTTTTTCGTTAATACAAATTTCCAGAAACCTTCTCAGGCTGAGTTGCAAAAAGAGCTCACCCCGATGCAATACGCAGTGACTCAACTGTCCTCCACCGAGCCCGCTTTCGGAAATGAGTATTGGAACAATAGAAAACCTGGAATTTACGCGGATGTAAGGCATTATGAGAGCGCCTGACCCTCGGAATAAGCTCTGCTCTGCAATGACCCTTCCCCCGCTCGACGTCAAGGGTTCGTCCCCGGGTCTAGCGCCGGCCAAAAGGCGCGCCAACCGGTTGAACTTACGAATAAAAATAACCCAACTCTCGAAGCGAAACGTAATCCCTGGGCCGCTCCGCTGAGGCGCGACCGAGAATGACGTGGTCCAGCACTTCGATCTTCAATAATTGCCCGGCGCGGATCAGGTCGCGCGTCACTTTGATGTCGGCTTCCGAGGGTGTTGGATCGCCGCTGGGATGATTGTGCGCCAGCACGACCGCCGCGGCGTTGGCGGCGATGGCCGCTTTGAATACCTCGCGCGGATGCACCAGAATCGTATCCAGGGTCCCTTGTGTAATGTTCTCGACCCGGATGAGCCTGCGCCGCGTATTCAAGAGCAAGACCTGAAAATTCTCCACCTCGTATGGCCGATTGTCCTCCCGAAGCAGTTCGGCTATTTTGTCCGGGCTGTCCAGCGTGGGCGACTCGTGGCGCATCTCTTTGGCCATCCGCCGCGCCAGGCTAAAAGCCGCAACGAGCGTCACCGCTTTGTCCCGCCCAATCCCCTTGACCTGGCAAAGGTCCGGGAGCCCGACACGCGAGAGATTATCCAGCGTCTGGTACTTCGACATAAGTTCCTGGGCGATCCGCAGGGCCGAGCTGCCAGCGGTCCCGGTCCGCAAAAGGATGGCCAGCAGGTCGGAAGATTTCAGAGCATCAGGACCCTCGGCTGCCAGCCGTTCGCGTGGCCGTTCGTTTTCGGGCAGTTCCTTCATCAGCAACCCTCGGCTCATAGCCGGAACTCTACCCGCGACTCGCCGGAAAGCGCCAGAAGAAATTATTTGGAATCAAAAAACATTAATCGGCCTTCATCCGGTTTACGTCTATGATGACACTGGCGTTGATTACGACGCCCTCAATGCGATGACCGCCATGACCCCACTGGATGCGAGCCCCGATGGACCGAGCCCGCTCTACGGACCGACGGACCTTTACCTGTCCATTTTGATCGACACAAACAATCCCGATCAATTTGATCTTGAACTGCACAACGTCACTTCAACGAACCTGTATGAACTGCTTTTCAAGGCCAACATCACGGATTCCGAATGGGAGTTCGGTCAAATTGCCGTGCCCGACCCCTCGACCAACAATCTGTGGTTTCTGCCTGTCAACAATGACGCGCCTCAAAAATTTTTCCGAGCGGCAAGCGGCAATGGATACGTTTCAGTCGGCATTTACCCTTATTTCGATCCCATGCGCGGCAGAGGCGGGGACGGCTCGTCTCCGCTGTCACCGGGCGAATGAAAACCATCCACTTGTGGGCGATTCAAAACCGGGGGCTCTCTGAAGTGAGCGATTCACATCACTGATTGCCGAAGAACCTCCGGTTAATGGCGTTAATGGGGACCCACGGAGTCCTCTCTCCGAACCGGAGATGAGGATTCGCGGGATCTCGTCGCTCCTAGGCCGTCTGCAATTCCCGCACCACAAAAGGCGCAAACTCATCCCGCGCGTGAGGGGGGATGCGCGCCTTGAAACGGGCGTAATCTCCATCGTAATGACGTTCGACCACTTGAGCTACCTCGTGCAGCCGGGCTATCACACCCGCCTGCCCGTGGGGCACTGATAATTCGATGAATTCGCGCAGAGGCCTCAATTGGCTGCCCAACTGGGCCAGCAACTCAGAAATGCCCTCGCCGGTGACCGCCGAGATAGCAACGGCGCCGGGATGCCCTTCGAGCAACCCGCTCAGAACACCGCGGTCCCCGTTGAGTTGGTCGATCTTGTTAAATACCATCAGCGTCGGTTTGCCTTCGGCGCCAATCTCGTTAAGGACTGCATCGACCGACTGAATTTGTTCACGCGCCTGTGGATGGCTCACATCGACCACATGCACCAGCAGGTCCGCCTGGACCACCTCTTCCAGTGTTGCCTTGAAGGCCTCGACCAGGCCGTGCGGCAGTTTGCGGATAAACCCCACCGTATCGGTTAAAAGCACGTTTTGGTTTGTAGGCAGACGCAGCCGGCGCGTGGTCGGATCGAGCGTTGCAAACAGTTTGTCTTCGGCGAGCACACCCGCCCCGGTCAAATGATTGAGCAACGTTGATTTGCCGGCGTTGGTGTAGCCAACAATCGAGGCCAATGCCCAATGATTGCGCTGGCGCGCCTGGCGCTGGGTCGAACGTTGCCGGCGGACCACCTCAAGGTCGCGCGTGATGCGCGCTATCCGGTCCTGCACGCGGCGCCGGTCGGTTTCCAATTGCGTTTCACCCTCGCCGCCGCGCATCCCGATGCCGCCTTTTTGCCTGGACAAGTGGCCCCAAAAACGCGTCAGGCGCGGCAGCAGATGCTGCAGTTGGGCCAGTTCAATCTGCAATTTGCCTTCCCGTGTGTGGGCGCGCTGCGCGAAGATATCCAAAATCAGCGACGTGCGATCCAGCACTTTGCAATGGAAAACCGCTTCCAGATTCCGGCTTTGGGCGGGGGACAATTCGTCATCGAAAATAACGGTATCCACATCGGCCCGGCGGCACTCTTTGGCAAATTCATCGGCTTTGCCCTTGCCGATAAACGTGGCGGCGCACGGGGCGGCCATCTTCTGCAGGCCATCGCCGATGACTTCACCCCCGGCAGTTGTGGCCAACTCGGAAAGCTCCTCCAGAGAATCGTGTGTGTCCCATCCGTTCCTGGACTTTAGTTCGACTCCAACGAGAAAAACTCGTTCCGTTCTGCGGTTCCTTGTCTCGATCAGTGCTTTCAATTCAGCGCGTCTGGGCGTCTCTCTTTCGTTTTATCGTTGCTTATCAGAATAGCACAATTCCGGCCAGGAGAAAGCAAAAAGGGCGAGGCATTGAGGCATTCGACCCAGACCCACCGTGCTTGCGACCCCGCCGCTCCATCGCTATGCTCCAGTGAATACTCGCTTCCGCGAATGAAGCAAAATGAATCCACAGTCACGCTGCCGCCGGGGGTCAGTCTTCAGCGCGTCGGCCAGGTGCTGCTGGAGGCCTGGGAAGTGGGCGGCAACCAATGGAATGATTCGCCTCTACAGCTCCAGGAAGCTGGGCCGGGAAACTCACCGCCTCCCCTGCCCCAGGACGCTTTGGAATTGTTCAAACTCCTGGCCGAACGGAAGGTATCCTATCTGCTGGTCGGCGGCATCGCCATGCTCACTTACGTGCAAGGCCGGAATACCCGAGACGTAGATTTGCTTCTGTCTGTGGAAGCCCTCAGCGCAGTGCCGGAGCTGCACATCGAGGAACGAGCGGACTTTTTTATTAAGGCAAGTTTCCGCAGTCTGCGGGTGGATTTGCTGCTCACGACGAATCCACTGTTCAAGCTGGTGCAGGAGCGGTTTGCCACCATGCACCGGTTTGCCGAAAGGGAAGTGCCTGCCGCCACTGTGGACGGTTTGCTGGTGCTCAAGCTCTATGCGCTGCCGTCACTTTATCGCCAACTCGACTGGGACCGCGTTTACCTTTATGAGAGCGATGTCAAGCAGTTGCTCGCGCGCTATCGTCCGAACCTGGAGCCGATTTATGCCTTGCTGGCGCATCACATCCTCGCGAGCGACTTACGGGAGCTGCAAAAGATGATTGCTGAAGCCCAACAGCGACAACAAAAGATGGGCCGACGGCCCCGCACCGGGGAAACCTGACCCTCAGAACTCAACCGCCACGGGCGCGCTCCTGTTATGCCGTCAAGATGGCCGCCTCCGGCTCACATTGCTCCCGCCGCGCAGCAATGTCCCGCGCAATCGCCATCAATTCGTCCGGAGTCAGTTCATCCTCAAAAATCGCAAAACCGGGACCGGTCATTTTCACATACAACCGCCGCGCGCCGACTTCGTAAATCTCAATCGCGGCGGGCAATTCCTGCTCGTTCATATGCTCCATAATCGTTGCTCACGAGGAAACTGCAACTATGAGTTATCCAAAGCTTATTCACGAAGTTATTCACGACCGCGCTTGACCGCCGGAGCATTCCGCACTGAACTCCGTCCAACAGAAAGACATTATGAGACTGAGAAATGCACTGTTGCCCGCAGCGTGCCTGGCCTTTCACCTCGCCGGGGCGCAACCTGACCGCTACCAGGAGCTAAAAAGCCAGGCCGAAAAACTCTACGCCGGCAAATCCTTCGCTTTGGCCCACGAGGCCTACACAAAAGCCCTCACAACCAACCTCTCCCCCGCCCAGGTCCGCTGGGTTAAGTTTCGCCTGGCCGATACCGAGTGGCGCTCACAGGCGGCCACCAAAACAGCCGATACCACTAAACTCGACGAGGCCCGCCATCAACTCGAAGTACTGGTGCGCGACATCACCCGGGTCGAGGACCATGACCGCGTCTGGGCCGAGGTCGAGGAATCCTTGGGCGATTACCACTGGGTCCGCCGAGACGAACACAACTGGGGCGCGGCCTGGCCGTGCTACCAGGCTGCCCTCGATTGGTGGGCGGGCGCCCCGGATATCAACCTGGCCCGCCAGCGCTATCTCGACATCGTCTGGCGCCTGGCCAAACCACCGGGCGTCGAAACCTACTACTCCTACGGCTCTTGGGGCAATTACGTCCCGCTCGACGTTCTCGACAATGCCCTGAAAATCGCCCAAACCCAAAACGACAAGGCACACGCCCATTATCTGGTCGCGATGACCCTCAGAAACCAGGGCGGCGATTGGGACCAGCGCGCCCGGGTCCCCGATGAATTTCAAGCCGCTGTCAAGCTTGGCAAAGGAACCGACTGGTATGACGATGCGCTATATAATTATGGCGAGTGGATGCTCAATCGGGGCCGCGTCGTCTGGAATGAGGATGGCTCGGTTCTCCAGCAGCCCGATTATGTCAAAGCCCTCGAACTCTTCCGCCGTTTGGTCGCCGAATTCCAAAAAGGCCAAACCCGCTGCTGGGACCAGGCCCAAAACCAAATCCATAACATCACAGACCCCCAGGTTGGCCTGAGCGTCCAGAATGTTTTCCTGCCCGATTCCGAGGTCCAATACTTTCTGACCTGGCGCAACCTCAAACGAATCGACCTCGCCCTCTATCCGGTCGAACTCAATCGCGATGTCAGACTCCATGATTCGGAGAGCTGGCTTAATTCCATCGACCTCTCGAAGCTCGAGAAACTCAAAACTTGGTCGCGAACACCCGAAGATAAAGGGGATTACAAGCCGGGCAGCGAAACGGTTCGCCTGGATGAAAAACTCAAACCGGGCGCCTACGTGCTGGAGGCCAGCGGCGGCGGCAAAAGCGCTCGCGACCTGCTCCTGGTTTCGGATGCAACCCTGGTCCTGAAAACTTCCGGCAAACAGGCGCTGGCCTGGTTCTGCAACGCGCTCAATGGCGAACCCCTGGGCGGCGCCAGGATCAAGCTCTGGGAACGCTGGTGGCAGGACAACCAATACCACTCCCGCGCTTACGAAAAGACCGCCGGCCAGGACGGTCTGGCGCTCTTCGACCTGGCCCAGCGCCAACCCAACAACGCGGAGCTCTTCGCCTGTGCCATCCTCAAGGAGCGCCAGGCCTTCAGCGCCGGCAATACTTACGGCTACTCCCGCGATTCTGATTCCTGGAAAATCTATGCCGTCACCGACCGTCCCGCATACCGGCCCAACGAAACCGTTCAATGGAAATTCATCGCCCGCCGCTACAATGGCTCTGTTTATTCCACCCCGGCCGATCAGATGATTCTGTTTCGCATCGAAGACCCGCGCGGCGCGCTGGTGAAGGAGGAGAAGATCAAGCTCAATGCCTTTGGCAGCGCCTGGGGCTCACTCGGCCTGACCGGGCAAATGCCGCTGGGCGAATATCGCATCACGTTTTACGAGGCCGGCCAGTCGTGGAACGACTCCCGCAATCGAACCGTGGGCAATGCCACCCTCTTCCGGCTCGAGGAATACAAACTGCCTGAATTTAAAGTCAGCGTCCAAACCCCGGAGGACCATGGCCTAAAAAAAACATTCCGCCTGGGCGACAAGGTCGAAGTAAATGTCCAAGCCGATTACTACTTCGGCGGGCCCGTCGCCAATGCCAATATCGAAATCCTCGTTTATCAAAATCCCTTTTATCATTACTGGCATTTCCCGCGCGAGTACCCCTGGTTTTATGAGGACATGGACAGCGGCTACTCGCGCTGGAACCGCTGGTATGGCGGTTCGGGCCAGATTATCAAACGTGAAACTCTCAAAACCGATGCCGCCGGCAAGGCAACACTCACCTTCGACACGCCCCCCAACGTCAACCAGGATTTCGATTACCGAATCGAGGCGCGCGTCACCGACTCGAGTCGGCGCGAAATCATCGGCAGCGGCAATGTCCGCGTCACGCGCCAGCTTTATTGCGTCTATGCCGACCCGGCGCACAACCTCTATCGCCCGCAAGACAAGGTCAAAGTCGAGTTCAAGGCGCTCGATGCCAATGAACAACCGGTCCAAGCCGAGGGCCTTGTCAAAGTCACTCGCGATTATTGGTATGAAACCTGGCTCAACCCCGATGGTCACGAGGTCAAAGGCCAAGAACTCAAACGATTCCGCGCCCTTCACCCGTTGTTCCCGCCTGCCCCCGAGCCCAATCAGCCTGGCTGGCAACTCAAATTCCGGGGCTATCAACACGACGACATCCTGACGCGCTCTCTTAAAACTGACACCAATGGCGTCGCGGAACTCACCTTCACCCCGGAACGCGAAGGTTACTATCGAGTCCGCTGGGCCAGCGAAGACCGCGCGCCCAAAACACGCCCCGGCAAACGCCCTCCGCCTCCTTCGCCGATCACCGCCGAAACCACCGTCTGGTGCGCAACCGGCGCCACCACCGACCTCGGGTACCGCCACGGAGGCCTCGAAATCATCGCCGATAAAGACACCTTCCGCGCCGGCCAAAATGCGCCCATCATGCTGGCCGTTCCTGCAAACAACCGCTACGTCCTGTTCACCGTCGAGGGTGAAGACCTCTATAATTACCAGGTCGTTCACCTCGATGGCGCCGTGAAGCTCATCGAGCTGCCCATCGAAGAAAAACATGTCCCCAACGTCTTCCTGAGCGCCACTCTCGTCACCGACCGCCAAATCTTTATTGATTCCAAGCAAGTCGTCGTGCCGCCAACCAGGAACTTTCTCAATGTGGATGTCAAAGCCGACCGCACCCAGTACCAACCGCGTGAAGAGGGAATCTTTACCATCACCACACGCGATGACAGCGGCAAACCGGTCCCCTCCCAGGTCGCCTTTGGTTTGGTTGATGAATCGGTCTTCTACATCCAGCAGGATTACGCGGGTGACCCGCGCCAGTTTTTTTTCGGCGCAAAACGCCAGGAGCTGGTTCAAACCCAGAGCACCATGAACCAAAAGGGCTACACGAAATTTGTTAAGGGCCCGCAGGGCCAACTCATTGACGATCGGGAGTTGCTGCTGGAACAGGAAGCCCTCGAAGACGCCAAGCAGGGCTGGAACCGGCGTAAAGATGACTTGGCTCTAAGTGACGAACTGGATCGGAGCGGCGGTGGCGGCATTGGAGGAGGGGCGCTGCAAGTGAAAGCACCTGGAGCAGCCACACGCTCCCTCGCTATGAGCGGTACAACAGCGGATGCATTCAAAACCTTTAATATGGCGTTGCCCTCGTTGCCCGCGGTAGCAGGTGCGGCCCCGGCCCAAGAGGTTCCCAATGCGCAAGCACCCGTCCAGGTCCGCACGGATTTCCGCTCAACAGTCTTTTGGCAACCTGATATTACGACTGACGAAAACGGCACGGCTACGGTCAAGGTCAGGTACCCCGATTCCCTGACCAGTTGGAAAGCAACCGCGCGCGTCGCTTCCAAGGCCAACCAGTTTGGCATCGCCAATGCCTCCACCCGCACCAAAATGCCATTGCTCGTCCGGCTCGAAGCACCCCGCTTTTTTCTCGTGGGCGACACCCTTACGCTCTCGGCGGTCCTCAACAATAACACCGATTTACCCATAGACACAAAAGTCACTCTGACAGCCCTCGGCGGGCTTAAGCTGGGCCACGCCAGTAATGAGACCGTCTCGGTCCCTGCGCACGGCGAAACACGGATTGATTGGCCGGCGGAAGTCACCCATCCCGGTAACGTCAAGCTGAAGGTCATCGCCCGAGGCGGCAAATACTCCGATGCAATGGAAAAATCTTACCTCGTCTATGAACATGGCATCGAGAAATTCATCGCTAAATCCGGCAAAGCCCGCGCCAACGACATCACCATTAAATTCGATTTGCCGAAGGAACGCCGGCCCAACTCGACCACCCTCACCGTTCAGATCACCCCCAGAATGGCTGTCACCATGCTCGATGCCTTGCCTTACCTCATCGATTATCCTTACGGCTGCACCGAGCAAACCATGAGCCGGTTCCTGCCGGCCGCCATTACCGCCAAAACTCTCAAGGACCTGGGCTTGCAACCAGAAGACATCATGAGCCGGCTCTTTGGGGGCATCGAACCGGCCCACGCAGCGGCCACTCATCCAAACGGCAAGAAGGACCTGGCGGAACTGGACAAAACCATCAACGCCAGCCTCAACCGGCTCTATGATTTTCAACATCCCGACGGCGGCTGGGGCTGGTGGAAGGAAGGCGAGAGCGACCATTGGATGACGGCTTATGTCGTCTGGGGTCTGGCCCTCGCCCGCGATGCCGGAATCCAGCTCAAGGATTCCCCGCCAGGTTCCAGCACCGACCCCCAGACTGGCCTCCCGGTTGCCAACGGAAGGAACGCCCTTGATCGCGGCGCCTCTTACCTGGACAAAACGCTCGTCGATGAAGAGGAAAACCTCGACATGCAAACCTGGATGCTCCACGCCCTGGCTGCTTACAACCATTCAATGCGCATCGCCCAACCCTCGAAATTTCAGGCCAACGCATTCGACAATCTTTGGAACAACCGCGACAAACTCAATGCTTACACTCGCGCCTTGTTCGCCCTGGCCGCCCACAACTTTGGCAAAACCGATAATGCCAAAATCCTGGTCCAGAACCTCGAAAACGGCGTCAATCGCGACGAGCGCCCCGACAGCTCAATCCTGGTGTCGAGTACCCCCACGCCCGCTCCTCAACACTCCGCCATTGCCGCCGTCCATTGGGGTGAGGATGGCATCTACTGGCACTGGTCCGAAGGAGGGGTCGAAGCCACCGCTTTTGCGCTCAGGGCTTTGCTGGCTATCGACCCCAAAAATGCCCTCATCGAGCCGGTCACCAATTGGCTCATCAAAAACCGGCGCGCCGCCCAGTGGTCCAGCACGCGCGATACCGCCATCGTCGTGCTCGCCCTAAACGATTACCTCCGCGAAAGCGGTGAACTTAAATCCGACGTCGAATACGAATTGCTCGTCAATGGCGCAACCATCGCAAAGAAAAAGATTAGCGGCGCCGATGTCTTCAACGCCCCCAGCACCTTTCTCATCGATGCCAGCCTGATACACAATGCCAACGAAATCCGCATTCGCCGCACACACGGCGATACCCCCATCTATTTCGCAGTCGCTGCCCAATTCTTCAGTCTCGAAGAGCCCATTGCGCCCGCCGGCAACGAGATTTTTGTTAAACGCCAATATTTTAAACTGGTTGGCCGCCCCACGTTGCTGAAGGGTTACATCTATGAAAAGCAACCCCTCGCCGATGGCCAGAGCGTCGCGAGCGGCGAGCGCGTCGAGACCGTCCTCACAATCGAAACAAAAAATAATTACCAATACCTCCTGTTCGAAGACCTCAAGCCGGCCGGCTTGGAAGCGGTCGAAGCGCGCACCGGCGAATCCCTCGACGCGCGCCAACTCAAGTCGGGCGCCCTGGAACACAAATTCAGCCAATCCATGCGCGTCGCTCAGGCAACCCTGCCGGGCAGCATGCCGGAGGAAACCGATTACACAGGTCAGACGCGCTGGGTGCATCAGGAGCTGCGCGATCGCAAGATCGCCTTGTTCATCGACAAATTGCCGCAAGGCCTTTGGGAAATCCGCTATGAACTGCGCGCGGAAGTCCCCGGCAGATTTCATGCCCTGCCCGTAATCGGAAGCGCCATGTATGTCCCTGAAATCCGCTGCAATGGCGAGGAACTGCGCCTGTTGGTCAAAGACAAGGGCGGTGCAGATCTCTAATGGTCCACAGGCTTTGGCCAAGCGCGCTCGGAGGTGGGAATCCCAGCCTGCCTGAGTTCCTTTTGGGAGACACGAATTTGGGTTAGAAGTTTTTCTCTCAAATCCCCTTCGCGGCAATTCGTGTCATTGGAGTTTCGGGCTGGTATCCGCGAATTAGCGCCCCCAGTCGCACAAAGTCTCGACATAATTGGCTGAGCCGTCGCGCAACCAGCCGTCGAGTTGGGCCTGGTCTTTGAGTTGCTGGCCGCGCAAGCGGGGCACCACCACAAATCTCGAATCGATCTCCGGCAGCCCGGTCATATCCACCCAGAGCTTTTCGAATTGGGAAACGGGGAAGATGTCCTCCTGTCCATGGCCCCAGCGTTTCTTCACCTCTTTGAGTGTGATATAGGTCGGCATCCGGGCGGCCAGGGCGCGTATGGCCGCAGCGACCTTGGACTCCTCATTGAGGTCCGAGGGCGTGAGCCCAAAGGCTGTCAAAAGTTTATCGAGATCGATCCAGCAGGTGTTCGAGTTGTAATAGCTCAGCGCAAACTCCATCTCTTCCCGCGGCACAGCCAGCCCCTCCACCAGCCGCGCGCGGCCATTGACTCGGGCCAAACCGCCCCCGCGATCTTCCAGGCGCCGCCGGATAACTTCGAATGTCAGGCAGGCCCCGCTGCGAATGTGCAGCCCCAGCAATCCCGGGTCGGCGTCCGCGCCCACCGTGTCAATATTGTGAAGCAGCAGGTATTTGAGTTGCGGACGCTCCGCCAGGAGGCGCCCTAGAGCCCCGTTGCGAAGGAGGTTTGGCACTTCATACCAATGACCGACCGGATGCAGACATTGGAGCGGAAGATTGTCCGTGTAATCGCTGGCCTCACCAGCCGTGCGGGCCCAATTAATCAAGGCGTGCCGGAGACTGTCGCGGACCTTTTGTTGCTGTTCATCGAGGATTTGCTGGGGCATTTCTTCCCACATGAACCTCAGGTCGCGCACAGTGGGAATGAGGCGCAAGCCGACCGATTTGCCGGGCGAAAGGAATAGAGGCCCCTGGTAATTGTAATGCCGCTGTTGGTTGAGGAACTCCTCGATGGGCGCATGAGTGAGGTAACTGGTGGTAAAGAGGTGCGCAAGAGGAACGCCCGCGATTTGTGAAATCCGCCGGCTCTTGGCCAAATGGGTTTCAATGAATGAGCGATGGCGCCCGGCAAGTTTGCAGAATGGGTGCAGTGCCTTAACCACCCCGGCCCCCTGGGTCCACCGGCTCCCCGCCCCCGCCGCAAGCGAAACCACCGCAACTTCCCCCCTCTTAAGAGAGGCCAAACCTATTTCCTGAAGCTCCGCCTCCGCGCTCGACGGGGCAGCCGATGCCTCGGGCCTGCTGAGGTCCGCTACTTCCTCCACGCCGGCATCCTCCAAAACCACGCTCGCCGGCAGCCGGTTCTGCGCGAGACCAATATGCCCTTGTTTGAGGTCGGCGCGGATTTGCTCGTGTTGCAAGCGGTCGAAGCCGTGTTGTTCAAGAAGCGCGGCCAGAGATTGTCCGCCGGTCATCTCTGCTCTGCCTCGGGGCAGCATCACATCAAAGAGAGTCTGCACCACGCCCCCCAATTCAGGCCGGGTGCGGCACGCAGCGCCGAACTTGTCTAATTCCGCCCGGCGCAGGGTGGAAAGGGAGTGGCGGTCCAGGCGCAGCAGCCCCGGCGCGATGAGGGTATAATAGCCGGAAGGCATCAATGCCGCGCTGCCCTCAAACAATTCTGCCACTGAACCGCGTTCGTTGATGGCAAAATCATAGACCACAGGGTCCATGGCAAAAGGCAGTGCCTGTTCGAGCTCCCGTTTAGCCCCGCGCATGATTTCCTGCAGTCGCTCCTGGGCCATGGCCTTCTTTTCCGGCGCAACAATGAAACCCATGCCCCCACCCGACATGCCGCCCAGCATCCAAAACCCCCAAAAGTCAGCCCCCAATTCCGCCCGGACTCGGCTGATAACGCTTTCGGTGAAATAATTTGTGGCCCAGGGAATAATGGTTTGGATTGGCTGCTGGAAATTGCGAGTCGTTGCCGCGCCAATCCGTTGCACGTTGCCCTCCCGCAACGCCGCCAGGATTTCGTCCAGAATGCCCAGCATGCTCTGGCGCGCCGCCCATTCGGCTTCCGAACGAAGCAAGTACTTCTCGGTCACCATTTCAAGAATCGGCCCGACGTTCTGCGCCATGCCGCCATGGACCAGGACCAGGCTGTCCTGGAGTTTCTTGCGGATTTGCGCAGAGGCATCCTCGGCTTGCAAGATGCGGTGCTGCGGCATCAACCGGCCACGGCTGATCCCAAATTCAGGGTCCCCTTCCCCGGCCAGCACGCCCTCAATTAATTTCATTCCCGGCCAAACACCGCCCGAATCCTGCCAGCCGCCGCCGGAACCCCCCAGCCATTCGCCCAGAAGCGCGCGCGCCAAAACCAGTCGCCGCTCATGTTCTTCCAACGGGCCGGCAAGCGATGCCGCCTGGCGGGTGGCCCTCATGCAAACGCTCACAAGGGCCGCCAGCAAAGTCGTTGAGACCGCAAGGCGCGAGCCTTTGGGGATATGGTTGACGCTGCTGACAATCTCCAGGCCCGCTCCGGGCCGGACAATGCGGCCCAGGAGGTCGGCCAGGCTATGGCCGGACCCTTCGATGCCTGGAGGAACGATGCCGGCAGCGATCACCGCCGCTTTGAGCAATCCCAGGTAATCCTTCGCAAAATCGAATACCTCCGCCAGGGTCGAGATGTCCGCCGCCGCCCCCAGATCGACACTCACCAGGCGCAAGATAGGCTCCTCGATGACGCGCAGGTAGGCCTCGACGGGCGGGCGCGGCAAATCATCACGGCCATGCACGCCAAGATCAATCGAGATATTGAGAACCTTCGCCCCCTCGGGATAGTCCATCCCTAGAAAGAAGATGTCGCTCCAGCCGCAATGGGTCAGGTCCATGCGCACGGGAGTGCATTCGCGCAGAATCGGGTAGGTCCCATCGGCAGGGTCGCGCCGGAGCAGTTCAGGGCGCAGCCGCAGGGGCTGGTCGGACGGGTGGCCCATGCGGAACATCCATTGGTTGCCGCGCACCGAGCGCACGCTGCGGCGGACCTGGTCGGCCAGCGTTTGAAAGGCTAGCCGGTGATACGCTGCAGCCAACGCGCTCGAAATGGTGTCGCTGGGCCCGGCGGCCAGTTGGGCCTCGAGAAATTGCTCGATAGCCTCTTCGAAACGCCGCTGCAGCAGGTGCTCGTAACCTTTGAACGGGATGAACGAACGA
Organism: Verrucomicrobiia bacterium; assembly: GCA_035946615.1. NCBI lineage: Bacteria > Pseudomonadati > Verrucomicrobiota > Verrucomicrobiia > Verrucomicrobiia bacterium. The sequence goes on along the minus strand of DASYZB010000008.1, from coordinate 10,592 downwards.
GGCCCCGGACGGGCCTCCGAAGATTGCGCTGCCAATGCCTGGGGCAGATGAAATCGGTGCAGGGCGTACAGGAAAAAAAGGGCGCGCACTCGCTCATACAGGTTATCGCAGTGCCGGCGGAACCGGTCCAACTCAGCGCATTCCTCGAGCAGGCCCTCAACCGAAACCCCGGCACAGGCCCCTTCGACGGATTGGTTCCGCTCGAACGGGTCCGTTGCCGTGATGATGCGAGTTAATTTAGACATGCCAAGCCCCTTGCGACAGCCAACTCAGCCCATCACGCGGCGCGCCAGCAATTCCACCACCCCGCTCAGGACCTCATCCCTGTCCTGCCCATCCAGCGCGAGCGCCAATTGCGCAGTTAACAGCCCATATTTCACCCCGATGTCATAGCGCCGCCCGGAAAGCTCGCAAGCCAGGTACCGTTCACGCTTGGCCAGACGCGATAACGCGCGCGTCAGATGGACACCTTTGCCGGCGGAGCATGTCATCTCTTCGGCCAGCAGTTCCATCAGCGCCGCCGTCAGCACGTGCATGCCGAAAAAACAAAGGTAATGCCCGGCGCGCAGTCCGGGGACAATGAGCCGTTGCTCGGCTTCGGTCGGCGTCGGCTTTTCCAATACATCCGCGATTTCATACAAACCCTTTCGCCCGGCAGCCAGGTGTCCCCCCACCGCTCCGTAATAGGGGAGCTTGCTTTCATGGGTTGCCTGCGCGGCCGATACGGCGCAACTCTCGGCGGCTGCAATCTCGACCAGTTGCTGCGCGCAGCGTTTCTGCCCGCCACTGACGTAGAGATGGTCTCCCACCAAAAGCAAAAAGGGCTCGCGCCCCGCAAAATCCTTGGCGCAGAAAACCGCATGGCCATAACCCAGCGCCTGGTCCTGCTCGACAAATCGTAATCTTTTCCCATGCCCGGCGGCTGCTGCCTCATAGGCCGCCTGATCGCCTGGGAAAATCACGATGCAGATTTCCTCGATGCCCGCGGCCCCAATTTCCTCAATCAGGATGCGCAAGGCCGTTTTAGTCACCCCGTCGCGATCAACCAACGTCTGCAACGGCAACGTCCGCTGTGTTTTGCCTGCTGCCGTGATAATGGCTTTCTTGATTTCCATGGGTTCTTCGCTCGAATCCGGTGAGGCTTGCAGAATAGCATGGGGCCGTCAACAGAGTAGGATTTTGGGATTCTGATTTTTGATTTAGTATTCCTTTCCCACTCTCCACTTTCACATACAGGTCAAGTCCCGAAATAAATTTGTGCTTTTGTCTCACCGTGCGCGAAACGCTCGCCGGTTGTTGTTGGTTTTTGGTTATGTGGTTCCGGACTCAGCAGCGAGCTAAAACCGGCAGGGGGAGGCTTCGTGCTCCCTAGCGCGCACCCCGCTGGTCGCTGCGGACCTTCTGACAACGGAGGTGTCGCCCGAGAATCCCGAAGGGATTCTGTCCTCCAGCCCAGCGTTGCGAGAAACGAGCTACCCTGGGAAAATTGTCTTCCATCCAATCGAAAATCAAAATTCAAAATTCTAAAATGGTCAAAAGCCCACGGCCATGTTAAACAAGGCCGAATTTGGTTCGCGCTATGAACAACATTAAACCCCTCAAACCAAAACAGGCTTATTTGGTTTCCAATGGCGACCTCCGGCTTTCCGCTAACCAGAAATGCTGGCCGGAGCAGGCCAAAATGGAGGCCGCCCTCGGCAAGGCCCTCAAGGCGGAAGGCTGGAGTATCGTTCGCGCCCACTCTTACGATAAACAAAAGCAACACGGCTTCATCGATTCCCAAAAAATGGGCATGGAGGTCTTTCGGCGCATCGACTCATCCGCGCCGCTCATTGTGGCGGAATCGGTCTGGCAGTACAGCCATCATCTGCTGGCCGGCTTGAGCGCCCATCGCGGCCCTGTCCTCACCGTCGCCAATTGGAGCGGCACCTGGCCCGGATTGGTCGGCATGCTTAACCTGAATGGGTCAATGACCAAGTCAGGCATTCCGTACAGCACTCTTTGGAGCGAAGATTTTACCGATGGCTTTTTCAAAGCAGGCCTCCGCGATTGGCTGGCCGACGGCGCCATCCGCCACGATCAAAGCCATGTCCAGGACTTGCGGTTGCTCAAACTCTCTCATGAGGACGACCAACTCGGCAGACGCGCTGCCCGTAAACTGCGCCAGGACAAGGCCATCATGGGTGTGTTCGACGAAGGATGCATGGGCATGTTTAACGCCATTATCCCCGACGAACTCCTGCATCCAACCGGCGTGTTCAAAGAGCGGCTCAGCCAGTCCTCTCTTTATGCCGCCATGCAACAGGTCACCGCCACAGAGGCCAATCAGGTGCTCGATTGGCTGCTCAAAAAGGGAATGCGCTTTCATTGGGGAACCGACGAGCAAACGGAGCTTACAAAAGCCCAGACGCTCGACCAATGCAGAATGTATGTGGCAGCGGTCCGGCTGGCATCGGAGTTTGGCTGCGCCGCTATCGGCATTCAATACCAGCAAGGACTCAAGGACCTCGCCCCCGCTAGCGACCTCGTCGAGGGCCTCCTCAACAACTCGGAGCGTCCCCCGGTAAAGTCCCGCGAATCAGGCCGAATTCTGTTCGAAGGCGAGCCCATTCCCCACTTTAATGAAGTCGATGAATGCGCCGGCCTGGACGGCCTGGTGACCTTCCGCCTTTGGCGGCAGCTTGGGTTTGCCCCGGAGAACACCCTGCATGACCTGCGTTGGGGCCGGCATTTCAGGGGGCGCGGGCTCAACGATTACATTTGGGTCTTCCTCATCTCCGGGGCTGTCCCCCCTGCCCATCTCATTGGCGGCTACAAAGGGGCCGTCAGTGAAAGACAACCGCCAATGTACTTCCGGCTCGGAGGCGGCACGATCAAAGGCGTCTCAAAACCGGGGCACATCGTTTGGAGCCGGATATTCACCATGGACGGCAAGCTGCACTGCGACCTCGGAGTCGCGCGCGTAGTGGAATTGCCTGAGCAAGAGACCCAGCGCCGCTGGCGCGAGACCACGCCCCAATGGCCGATTATGCACGCGGTGCTCGAAGGCATCACGCGCGACCAGATGATGGCCCGCCATAAGTCCAACCATATCCAGGTCGTCTATGCGCCCAACCCCAAGCAGGCCCATCGCGCCTGCCGCATCAAGGCGGCCATGCTCGCCGAACTGGGGCTTGAGGTCCACTTGTGCGGTGCAGTGGCCCTTGCCTAAGAAGTCCCCGCCTCTATATCTTACTCTTACTTTTACTCGTGCTCTTGCTCTTACTCTTACTCCTGCTCTTACTCTTACTCCTGCTCCTACTCTTACTCCTGCTCCCACTCTTACTCCTGCTCCCACTCTTGGGTCTCCCTCCGTCATATGCTCTCTGATTCTTTGCGATATTCCGCTCTGACACTCCTCCTCGGAACTTTGTGCGCCGCTTCGCAACCGGCCTTTCCGCCACTCACCTCGCCCGATGGCCGGCTGATAGTTCAGTTTTCCATCGTGCCGGACCAAAACACGTCGGCCCCAGCGCACCTGGTTTATTCAGTTTCATTCCGCGGCGAACCGCTCCTCAACGAATCGGGGCTTGGTCTCGAATTCGAGGGCCAACCCATTCTGGGCGCGGATGTTCGGCTGCTCGATGCCACCCCGTCTCAGACCGATGAGAGTTACCGCCTCCTGACCGGCAAGGTCAGCGCCGCGCGCAATCATTTTAATGCCCTGCGCCTGGACCTGCGCGAAAACGCGGCCCCGTCGCGAAAGCTCGCGATTGAAGCCCGCGCCTATGATGACGCCGTTGCCTTCCGGTATGTCGTTCCGGAACAACCCGGGCTCAAAGACTTCCGCCTGTCCAGGGAAAACACCCAGTTTCGAATCAGCAAGGATGCGACCACCTACGCCCTGGTCCTTCCCAATTACCGGTCCATGTATGAGAGTGAATTTCTCAAGCTGCCCATCACCGCCTTTTCAAACCAGGGCGGCGTGGCCAGCACGGTGCTGCTCGGCCTGCCGCTGCTGATGAATGTGCCGGGCGTAGGCTGGCTGGCCATTACCGAGGCCGGCCTCCGGGATTCCACCGCCATGTATTTGGTCAACCCCTCCGGAAATTGGGGCGGCCACTGGTTCGAAACCCGCCTGGCGCCGCACGTCGAGGACCCCACACTGGCTGTCTCGGGCACATTGCCTTACCACTCGGCCTGGCGCGTCCTGATGGTGGCCAGTGAACCGGCTAAACTCATCGAATCCACCGTCCTCACCAGCCTCAACCCGCCAGCCGCGTTTTCCGACACCTCCTGGATTCATCCCGGCAAAGCCGCCTGGGATTGGTGGAGCGGCAGCATCGGGCCGGACGGAAAATCCGCCTACACCACAGAAACAATGAAGTATTACGTGGACTTTGCCGCAACTTCCGGCTTCCCCTACATGCTCGTGGACGCCGGCTGGTTCGCCCACGGGGACATCACCCGGATGAATGGCCGCGTGGACATCCCCGAACTCGCGCGATACGCAGCCCAAAAGAATGTGAAGGTATGGATTTGGCTTGGTTACCAGGAAGCCAGCCGGCAAATGGATGAAGCGTTTCCCATCTACGAAAAATGGGGCGTGGCCGGCGTGAAAATCGATTTCATCGAACGCGATGACCAGGCGGGAATCGCGTTCTATTACCACGCGGCGGACATGGCCGCGCGCCACCATCTCATGGTCGATTTTCATGGCTGCACCAAACCCAGCGGCCTGGACCGCACCTATCCCAATATCATGGGCTATGAAGCCGTGGCGGGGATGGAGCAATCCAAGGCGGGCGCGCGAGACAACCCGGACCACCGCGTCACGCTCCCCTTCACGAGGATGCTCGCTGGCCGGATGGATTATACCCCCGGCGGATTCGATAATGTCACCTTCGCCGAGTTTGAACCGCGCGGGCGAAGGCCCATGGTCATGGGCACGCGCGCCCAGCAACTCGCCATGTACGTCGTCTATGAAGCCCCATTCCAAATGGTTTCGGATTGCCCCCAGGCCTATAAAGACCAGCCTGCGTTCGACTTCATCAAAAGCGTCCCCACCACTTGGGATGAAACTCGCGGCCTCGCCGGCGCCCCTGGCCAGTTTGTGACCATCGCCCGCCGCCATGGGACTGACTGGTTCATTGGCAGCATGAGTAATTGGCAACCCCGCCGGCTTGAAATACCGCTCACTTTCCTCGGCCCCGGCCATTTCCTCGCCGAAATCTACGCAGACTCCCCGGACTCAGACCGCTTTCCCAAAAAAATCCTGAAGCAGAAGAAACGCGTTTCCGCGGCAACGGTCTTGAAAGCGCAACTGGCGCCCGGTGGCGGCTACGCCGTGCGCCTGCAAGCAGAACGCTGAGGGCGCACCGCTGGAGTTTGGACATTTTTGCCGTGAAAGCGGCGTCCCGCCGCTGTCTGCACGCTGAAAGCGTGCTGTGGAGCCAGCTTTCAGCTTTCTGCTTTCTGCTTTCTGCTTTCAGATCAATCCGGCAACACCTTCACGCGTATATTCCTGAAGGCAGCCTTGCTGATGTGCCCCGGCATCGGAGGATGTCCCTGCAGAGCGAAGGTGCCTTCGGGCAACCACGTCGCGCCAGTGGAAAGTTTATGTTCGGCGTCGGCCTCGGTAATCCGGTACGTAAACATGGGCTTCCCATCCAGCTTGAGGGTCACTACGCCGTTCCGGCAAATAATCTCCTGGGTGTACCAGACGTTGTCAGTGACCGGCGGCTTTTCCACGAAGAAAACGTTTTGTTTGTTGTCGTCGGGCGGTGTTTCCGGGCCCCAGGTCAGATTACAGACCCCATAGAGGCTGCCTGTGCGCCGCCAATCGCTATGGCTATTATCAACCTGGCATTCGAGTCCAAGCCTGGGGAAACCCGCCTGCTGAAATTTTGTATGGAAGTAAATCCCCGAGTTAGCGCCCGGATAGGTCATCACGTCCACGCGCAGGTCGAAATTCTTGAACTGATGCCCATTCACCGCGCCGTCATAAAACAAGTGCGCAGGCCGGTGATCGGTCGCCGGACATTCCATCACTATCATGCCGTCATGAACCTGGAAGAGTTCCGAGTTGTCCCCTATCTTCCACCCGTCGAGGCTCTTTCCGTCAAAGAGGCTCACAAAACCTTCTTCCGGAGCAGGCGTCTGCGCGGCCAGCGGACCTGTTGCCAGCAGCAAGACCAACCCGAAGGCCAGGACCAATTCGGGCCGGCGCCTGAATTGATGCAATAAGTGGTGCGACTTTGCCGGTTCCTTCCCATCGACGCAGGTGTTTTGAATCCCATTCATAAAGCGACACTGCCAGACTTTGAATGAAAAAGTCAAGCCCGCTAAGGTGTTGGTATCGACGACGATGACTTTCACCGCCGAGCGCGCCAGGCGCGAATCTCAGCCGCGATAACAGCGCCGTCCGGTGTGGCTTCCTCTGGCGATTCATCCAATTGGCTGAATGCGGCCCGCAGTTCTGCGGCTGGGTCTTCGGCAAAGGCTTTCCAGGCAGCATTGCGAACGGCCTCGGAAAGATTCGCAAATCGCCCCGCCGCCACCTCGGCCTCGAGCAACTCGGCAATCTGAGGTGTCAGGGTGACATGCACCGTTTTGAGCTTGCCAGACATGGCCGTAAACTGCCATAAAATGGATTCCAAGTCAAGCGTTGCGGAACTCAGGTTCGAGGCTTTGGCTTCCGTTCATCCTCTATTTTCGTCCTGGCCTCAATTTCGTTGTTATCGAGCCGGACGCTGCCAACCCCTTGTTCGATGCGGATGCCGACCGTTTGCTTGCGGGCGCCCGCAGGGCGCGTGTCGCGGATGACGTTGTTGCGAAATACCAGGTCGTGCGGTTCCCCGCGCACCCGAATGCCCGAGGCTTCTTGCCCGCCACCGTTGTTTTCAATGACGTTGTTTTCCAGCCGATTCCGGTGGCCGGCCATGCCTTCGGTTTCATTGCGAAAAAGCACGCCATCCTGCTGATTGCCACGCACTTCATTTTCTTGCAGAACATTGTCGCTGTCTTTATGCCCAATCGAGATGCCATACCCGCCATTGTCTTCGAGGATGTTTTTCTCGAAAAGCCCGTGACGCACGCGCCAGCATAAATAGAGACCGTCCTGCCCATTGCGCCGAGCCGTGCAGCCTCGCACAATGGGCCTCTGTGAACCGCTCCCCGGGTGTATGCCCAGGCCCGTGTTGTCTTCACTGGCGCAATCCTCGACCCGAACGTCGTTGGATTGCTGAAAGCTGATGCCATCCCCGTTAAAGTTCCGCACCACGCAGCCCGCGATGACGGTTCCAAAGCCGCGGTAAAGGAAAATACCCCCGCCACGGCAGCCATTGAGCGATACATTCTCCTCTTTGTTCCCATCAATAACCAGGTCCTCGATACGCGCCCCTTCCAGGTTATAACCGCTCACCACAGGAAACACCGTGGCGGCCTGAGCCTTATTGGCCACCATGCAATCCGCGCTCAATGGCGTGTCGAAAGAAAAAGTGCTGCCATTTTTCCCGGTGATTCGGCCTACTGTGGTGTGGAACCCGCCGGACTGGCTGTCCCACACCGCCACGCCATAACCCACCTTGAATCCATCCGGATTTGCCAGGGTCACCTGTTCCTCGCCATAATCGCCGTCGAGAGCCAGCGGGGAGGAGTCCCCCTTGGCTTTGCGCAGGATGGTTTTGTCTCCTTTACCCCGAACCGTAACCAAGAGCCGAAGATGAAGCGAATCGTGCATCAGGAACTCGCCTTCCCCAATCTGAACCGTGCCTCCTCCCAGGCCGGCGATGTAATCCACCGCAGCCTGCAGGGCCCTGTTGTCAGAACCGATAATGTCCGCATCGTGCAATCCCACGGTGATCACAGGCCGCTCCTTCATCTGCGAGTGCATCGCGTGAGGAAGTTGCTGTTCCTCTCCAGGTGGAGAAAAATCGGTTGCTGGGCCGCCCACAGAATCGCCTGCTGGAAAGCAAAGCAGCCCCAGCGGAAGCACCCACCTCAAAACCGGCCTCGCATCGAGCGGCATGACCGGAAACTACCCCCATCGAGAGTGCCGCCGCAAGCAATTTGGACAAGAGCTTTCCCTTGCCCGGCCGCGCCCCTTATGGCATTCTACAGATTATTGATATGAATTCTACGGTAACCATTTCTGAGTTGCAAGCCCAGACGCCCAGGATCGTGAGGGAAACCGAACGCCGCGGCATGACCGCCGTGACCCGTCATGGCAGGATCGCCGCCTTCCTTATTTCCAAGGACCGCGTCGAGGCAATGATCGAGACTATGGAGATTCTGGCCGACCCCGAGGCCATGCGAGCCATTCGCGACTTCGATTCGGGGAAAATGAAACTCAACCCCGTCGAGTGCCTGGATGAAGACTGAGGTCCGGGTCGGTCCGCAAGTGGAGGCATTTGTCAAATCGCTTGCGCCGGCGCCGCGCCAGGCGTTGCGGCGCGCTATTAAAGGCCTGGCCCGCCAGAAAGGAGATATCAAGGCTCTGGAAGGCAAGCTGTCCGGTTGGCGCCGTCTCCGCCTGGGAGGCTATCGGGTGCTCTACAAAGAAACCTCTCACGGGGGCGCGCGATTCATCAACTGCGTCTTCGCCAATCCCCGCAGCGTCGTTTATGAAATCTTTTCCCGACTGCTGGCTGACCAATTGGGAGAATGAAAATGATGCCACCCCCATTTCTTCCTTAATTTGGTTGAGCCAGCGGCGCCTTGTGTGCTTTGTTCGGGCCGTGGAAAACCTGAGACTGACTTCAAAGCCGCCAATAGGGCTGCGGCTGGCGGTGTGGAGCGGGCCGCGCAACGTCTCGACGGCATTCATGAGGTCGTGGGGCAATCGCGACGATACATACGTGTGCGATGAGCCGCTTTATGCGCACTACCTGCTCAAGACAGGCCGGCCGCACCCGATGGCAGCGGAGGTCATTGCCAGCCAGGAGAACGATTGGCGCAAAGTCACCGCCTGGCTCACCGGCCCCATCCCCGAGGGAAAATCCGTCTTTTTTCAAAAGCACATGGCTCATCACTTGTTGCCTGAGATAGGCCGCGATTGGCTGCTGCGCCTCACCCATCTTTTCCTGATTCGGCACCCGCGCGAAGTAGTGCCTTCGCTGGATGAGAAATTCCATCAGGCCCGGTTGCCCGATACCGGCTACCCGCAGCAGGTGGAAATCTTCAATCTTATCCGCGAGCAGACCGGGGCGGCATGCCCTGTTGTGGACGCAGCCGATTTGCTTCGCGAGCCCCGTCAGGTTTTAATCCGGCTTTGCGAAATCTTTGGCGCCTCGTTCCAGGAGAGCATGCTTCACTGGGCGCCGGGCTTGCGGCCCACGGATGGGGTCTGGGCCAGACATTGGTACAACGCTGTGGAAACAACCACCGGTTTTCGTCCCTATACCTCCAGGCCCAAGCCGCTACCCGAGCGGCTCCTGGGCTTGTATGAGCAATGCCTGCCCTACTATCAAAGCCTCTCGGCCTTTTGTGTGAAACCGTGAGCCTACACTTATGTTGCAGAGCTTTAACAAAAAAAACCGTGACCTGCTGATCAACATCAATGGCAAGCTCATGCCTCGCCACGAGGCCGCCATCAGCCCGTTCGATTCGGTGGTCCAGGGCGGCGATGCCGTTTGGGAAGGATTGCGCCTTTACGATGGAAGGATTTTCAAGCTCACCGAACATCTCGACCGATTGCGCGAAAGCGCCCAGGCTCTGGCCTTCGGGCAAATACCCCCTCGCGCCAGCATCATCGGCGAGATCAAGCGCACCCTGGCTGCCAACCGCATGACCGACGGCGTGCATATCCGCCTGACGCTCTCCCGGGGTGTGAAGATCACTTCCGGCATGGACCCCCGGCTCAACCAGTCCGGCCCCACCCTGATAATCCTGGCGGAACATAAACCACCGGTCTATGGCAGCGGCGGCCTCAAGCTCATCACCAGCGCCCTGCGCCGTTTTCCACCCGATTGCCTGGACCCAAAAATCCATCATAACAACCTGCTGCAGTCCATCCTGGCCAAGGTCCAGGCCAATATTGCCGGGGCCGATGACGCGCTCTTGCTGGACCTGCGCGGGTTCGTGGCCGAAACCAACGCGACCAACGTGTTTCTGGTCAAGGGACCCGAGGTGCTCACGCCCAGGGCGGTCGCCTGTCCCGAAGGCATCACCCGCGCCACGGTGCTCGCCTTGTGCCGCGACCACGCCATCCCCCATGCCCAACGCGACCTGTCGCTGACCGAGTTTTACCGCGCCGACGAGATGTTCTGCACAGGGACGATGGGCGAATTGGCTTCTGTCATCAGCTTGGACGGGCGGCTTATCGGCAGCGGCCAAACCGGTCCTATGACCGCGCGCTTGAGCAAGTTGTCTCGTCAATTGACCCGCATAGAAGGTGTGCAAGTGGTGGACTTGGGAGGCCGCCGGATCAAGAAACGACCGAGCCATTAACATTCAACGATCCGGGCCGCCTGCGAAATTCCTCCAAAACCTAAAATCCAAAGTCTAAAATCCCCTTTGACCCCCCCCGCCCCACCCTATAAACTAAACGCCATCGTGATGCCAACACCATCTGCACAAATCGCGGTTCGACCCGGTGTTCAGCCGAATCCTCC
>DASYZB010000007.1 GCA_035946615.1 Verrucomicrobiia bacterium | reverse complement strand
CACAAACTCTTTCCTAAAACTCTCATCCTTGAGCACCCGCCCGCCTCCCTGGATTTCAGGTCCAAGCTTTGACGCCGCAACCGCCCATGTTGCACTGTTGCACTTATGTTGCACTTCAAAGTGCAACATAAAAACTGTATGATAATCAGTGACTTTATCGCTAATGTAGCATGTTGCACTTTGTTTTCCCTTCCCCGCGCGCACAAACTTTTGCCCCCAACCCACCGCCCACCGGCCACACCGCTCCCCTGCACCCCCTCAAGAATCGGAACCAATCGGAGGTAATCGGAGCTAATCGGAACCAATCGGAGGCAAAACGCATCGACTGCCCCTCTTACCTTCCTTCGCAACGCGTTTGACCGGCCACCCTGCCACCAGCCCACCGGCAACCGCCTTAAGCCAGCCAACCCGCAACCCAGGCCAGGCTCCGTAACGGTTACTAACACAGAATCACGGTTATTAACACCTACTCCCGCCCCCAAACTGTTACCCCAACCCAAACCCCTTCCCCATCTTTGGATCGGTCATTTTCCATCCGCCATTTTCGGACCCTCGACTTGAATACCGCGCGCGGCGCCATTCCCTCTCCCCGCCCGCGGGGAGAGGGGCACTGTTCGCTGGTGACGCGTAAGGATTTCGCTCTGGTGTGCAGCGAGTGGAGCCCCTTCCCGACCCCCACTGCCGAAACCTCCCCCGCGCGCCCTCAAGAACCGGGCGCCTGTAGCCAATGGTCACCTACTGTAGGTAAATGTCACCAAATGTAACTACAAACCATACCGTCCGATACGCGACCGTCCTCACCGCCGCCCGCCGCTCTTCCTCAGTGCCTCCGTGCCTACGTGGTCGCGTTGCCTGTTTCTTCTCATTTTTTCCGGCCGGGGAAGTCTTACGATGAAAAATCCAAAATGCTCAATGCTCGCGCAAGGTCGATTAATATTGACCTCCTGCGTTCAGCCCCTGCCAATGGTGCTCATGTTCGCAACGTGCTCTGCAGTCCGTTCTGGTCCCCCGCTCGCAACAATCATCGCCCGGTTCATTGGTTTGACAATGGTCCTGTTGGTTGTCTGCGGGTGCCACTCGCTGCCCAGACCCGGCACAGTCGAACCGAGGCGAGGCGACGAAATAGTCGTTGCGGGGCAATTGGTCCACACCGGCGCGCGGGTAGTGCTCTGGATGGACCCGGGCGGCTACGATGCGTACCGGGTCGAGCGGCGCTTCAGCCCCATTGAGGCCTCTGGATGGGAGGAGTCACAGGCAGAGGTAAAGGACCTGACCTCACCCAACCGTTACAGTATGAGGCGGCGCAATTTGACTGCGCAAGAAATCGAACGGGTGCGAGGCGGCGGCTGGGATTTGCCCGCTTTGCAGAAGGTGGTTGATCAGTTTGTGCTGCATTTTGATGCCTGCGGAACCAGCCGGCAATGTTTCAAGGTCCTCCAAGACATCCGTGGGCTAAGCGTGCACTTTATGCTCGACCTGGACGGCACGATCTACCAAACGCTGGACCTGAAGGAGCGGGCGTGGCATGCCACCACGTCGAATAATCGCAGCGTTGGTGTCGAGATCGCCAACATCGGCGCTTTTGGAAAGGACGACACACGCGCGCTCAGCCAGTGGTATGCCCGAGAGCCCGATGGTCAAACACGCATCACCATCCCCGAGCGGTTTGGCGATGGCGGCCTTTGGACCAGAAACTTTGTGGGCCACCCCGCCCGGCCAGAACCGGTCACGGGTGTAATCCAGGGCCGGGAATTGACTCAGTACGACTTCACCCCGGAGCAGTACCACGCCCTCATCAAGCTCACGGCGACATTGTGCAGGGTGCTGCCCTTAATCCAATGCGACTACCCAACGGACTCCAATGGCCGGCTCATTACCCATAAACTGCCCAACGATGAACTCAAGAATTACCGGGGTGTGCTGGGACATTTCCATGTTCAAACAGACAAAGTGGACCCGGGCCCCGCGTTTCAGTGGGACTACGTCATTCAAAGCGCGCGCCGCATTCTGAACGATGGCTTCTCCGATGCCGCAAACCAAACCAGCCTGGGACACATGAGGTCTCACTAAGACCACCCTCGAACCTGGAATGCCTCAGTGGGCTGCCAGCCAGGTCCGGCCCACGCCGATTTCCACAACGATGGGGACATCCAGAGGGATGGCCGTTTTCATTTTCTCTTCCGCAAGCCCGCGCACAACCCCTTCCTCCGCCTTGAACAGATCGAACACCAATTCATCATGCACCTGCAGCAGCATGCGGGTCTTGAGCTGGCGCCCGGTCAACTCGCGATGGATGTGGATCATGGCCAGCTTGATCATGTCCGCTGCGGTGCCCTGGATCGGGGCGTTGATGGCGTTGCGTTCGGCGGCGCTGCGCAGGGTATTATTCGAGGAGCGAATGTCGCGGATGTAGCGGCGGCGCCCGGTCACCGTTTCAACATACCCTTCTTTGCGCGCCGAAGCGATGGTTCGGTCCATGTAGGTGCGGATGCCGGGGAATTGTTTGAAGTACTGTTCGATAATGCCGGCTGCTTCTTTGCGGGCGATGCCCAGTCTCTGAGCGAGGCCAAAAGCCGAAATCCCATAGGCGATGCCGTAGTTGACCATCTTGGCTTTGCGCCGCATCTCCGGATTGACCGCCTCCGGAGCGACCCCGAAGACCTTTGCTGCCGTGGCGGTGTGGATGTCGGCCCCGGTGTTGAAGGCCTCGATCAAGGCGGTTTCGTGGCTTAAGGCGGCAATGATGCGCAGTTCGATTTGCGAATAATCCGCCGAAAGCAGGGCGTATTGCTCGCCGCGCGGGACGAAGGCCTTGCGAATCTCCTGGCCTCGCTCGGTGCGGATGGGGATGTTTTGAAGGTTGGGGTCCTGCGAGTTCAACCGACCGGTCGTGGTCATGACCTGGTTGAAGGTGGTGTGAACGCGGCCTGTCTTTTGCCAAATTGCCAGCGGCAAGGCGTCTGCGTAAGTCGATTTCAACTTGGTGGCCGCGCGATGATCGAGCAGGCGCTGGACGATCTCGTGCTCGGGGGCCAGGGCCATCAGGGTCTGTTCGTCGGTGGCGTATTGGCCGGTCTTGGTTTTTTTAGCCGCGGTGCAGATTTTCATGACATCAAAGAGAATCTGCCCCAACTGGCGCGGCGAATTGAGGTTAAAGGTAGTGCCGGCGAGGCGGCAGATCATCTTTTCCTGCTCATCGATTTGCTTTGAAAGCTGGGCGGCAAACTCGGCCAGCGCGCCGGCATCGACTTTAATCCCCTCATACTCCATATCCACCAGCACGGAGATAAGTGGCGATTCGATTTCATAAAAGACTCGTTCCTGCTTCTTCTCCTTCAGCAACGGTTCGAGCGCGCCGCGCAACTGGAGCGCCAGGTCCGCGTCTTCCGTTGCGTATGCTGCGATTTTATCAAGCGGCACATCGGCCATATTGCGCTGTTCGGCCTTGGTCTCACCGATGAGGCTGGCGATGGGGATCGGGCTGTAGCCGAGGTGCGTCTCAGCGAGGTACTCGAGGCTGTGGCGCATGTCGGGTTCGAGAAGGCTGTGGGCGACCATGGTATCGAAGAGTTTGCCGCCCACAGAGAAGCCGTGCCACTTGAGCACGCTCAAATCGAACTTGAGGTTGTGCCCAACCTTTTCGATGCGGTCGGATTCCAGCACGGGCCGGAATTCTTCGAGAACCCGGCGGCACTCAGTCGCTTCGCGCGCCAGAGGGACGTAATAGCCGGTGCGAGGGGCAAATGAGAACGCCAATCCAACGGGTTGGGCGCTTTTCGCATCGAGGCTGGTGGTCTCGATATCGAGGCAGAAGCGCTCCTGATTTTGCAACTGTTTTAACAAAGCAGCCCGTTCGGCTGCGGAGGCAGCAACCGAGTAGTGATGGGGAATGTCAGCCAGTTTCTTGAGATTCACCACAGCGGGCGGAGCCTCGCGCAATGCGCCTGGCTCGGCATCCATTTCGAGGATTAAATCCTCGGCCGGTTCTCGGGCGCCGGCGCGCGCGGGGCCTGATTCTTCGCGGACTGCGGTCTTTTGCTGGAAACCCCGACCGGCCTTGAATGAGTCGCCAAAAAGGCGCCGGCCGATGGAATTGAACTCGAATTCAATCAACATGGCCTTGAGTTTCTCCTCATCCGGCGGCTGGACTTTCAGCGACTCCAAATCCACTGCGCAAGGAGCGTCGCAAATGAGCGTGGCAAGCCGTTTTGAGAGGAGGGCGTCCTCCCGGTGGGCTTCGAGGCTGGTTTTGGGGCGGCCAGTCAGTTCGCCGGCATGGGCCAGGACGTTCTCCACCGTGCCATACTGGCCGATGAGTTTCATGGCGGTTTTTTCGCCAATCCCAGGCACGCCGGGGATGTTGTCGGATGCATCCCCCATCAGCGCCAGGACGTCCACCACCTGTTCTGCCCGCTGGATGCCCCAACGCTTTTGGATTTCGGGCAGCCCCATGATTTCCACCCCATCGCCCATACGTGACGGTTTGTAAACGAAGGTGTTCTCGTTCACCAATTGGCCAAAATCCTTATCGGGCGTGACCATATAACACTGGAACCCCTGCTGTGCAGCGGCCCGGACGATGGTGGCGATGATGTCGTCGGCCTCAAAGCCGTCGCAGGTCAGGACCGGCACCCGGAGAGCGTCAAGCATTCGCCGGACATGCGGGAGTGCTTGGCGGATGTCTTCGGGCATGGTCTCCCGAGTGGCCTTATAGCCGGCAAAATCGGCATGCCGTTGCGTGGGGGCCTCGGTGTCAAAGGCCACTGCGATGTGAGTGGGTTGCTGATTCTTGAGTATCTCGAGCAGCGTCTGTGTAAAACCGTATAAAGCGGAGGTATTGACCCCCTTCGAGCTAAAGATTGGGCGCGCCACCAGGGCGAAGTGCGCCCGATAAACCAAGGCCATGCCGTCCAACAGGAACAGCTTCTTTTCCATCAGTACAGGGTAAAGACGAAGAGGCGGGTCGGAAACATCAAAGATGTCAAGTGCATTTATGCGTGGTTTTCACGCAAGATGCGTGAAAACCACGCGTCGGTTGGGTCTGGGCCATTCATAAACGCTTGATTCTCAAGAGCGCGATGGCTGGCACCTGCCATGCTCTCGAATTATTCATTGTGGGTCGTTAGACGAGATGAGCGAACAATGAAAACGCTGTTGAGACAGGTGGCAACAGGTCTTTACTACCAGGGACCAGACCAGTGGACGGCCAAGCCGGGCGAGGCTCATAATTTCAAGCTGATCGACCGTGCGTTGGATTTTGTGCAGCGCTGGCGCTTGCAGGATATGGAACTGGCGTTTGCTTTCGATGATGCGGAGGAGGTCACCCGGGTGCCAATAGATAAGATCGAGTTGCGTTACTCCGAAAAGTAGGCTGAGAAGCCAACAGGAGTGAACGGAGGACACAGAGGGGTTCAGGCCAGGAGGAGGAGGGATACCGCGCCATTTCTAAACCAGGCCAGGGCCAATCACAAGGTCAGTTCCAAACCTTTATAAGAGACGACGTAAGGAGTCTCTGATCAGCAACTTCCGGGTGAACCAAAGGCGGCCATCTGACAATCCTGATCAGAGACTCCTTATGTCGTCTCCTACACTTAGGAATGGTGGCTTGTTGGTTCGACTCTGTCATTAGCCCCGCTCTCCACCCCCATTTCAAAAAAACGCTCTTAGCCTTTCGTGGCGGTTTGCCTTAAGCTACGGGCTGAATGGATGAGAGAACGACATTCGCCCGCCGAGGGGAGCAGATTGCGCGCAAGCCGGTGGATGGGCACGTGCACGTAGTGGGCAACGGGAGCGGCGGCACCGGCTGCTGGCTGCGTGTCAGCGCTTGGCGGCGGCCAATGGCTGAACTGATGCTCCGGCATTTTGGCCTGCCACCGACGGCGCTGGCGGGGGATTTGGACCGGCTGTACGTGGCGCGTCTGCTGGAGTTCGTGCGCGGCTCCTCGCTTGGTGCGGTCGTAATCCTGGCACAGGACCTGGTCTATAATGATGAAGGGCAACCGATTGAAGGGGCGGGCTCGTTTTACGTTCCCAATCAATACGTGCTCAGGCTGGCCCGGGAGCACCCGGAGTTTCTGCCGGCGGTTTCGATTCATCCGGGGCGCGCAGATGCGCTTGATGAATTGGAGCAGTGCCTGGCGGGAGGGGCAGCGATGATGAAATGCCTGCCGAACTGCCAGAACATCAATTGCAATGACCGGCGGTACATGGGTTTTTGGGAACGGATGGCTCAGGCTGGCCTTCCGTTGCTGGCCCATACGGGCGGGGAACATACCTTGCCAATCGTGCAGCGGGCGTATTCGGACCCGCGCACGTTGACTTTGCCACTCGAATGCGGGGTAAAAGTCATCGCTGCTCATTGTGGGACCAAGAGCGGGCTTTTCGATCCTGAGTATTTCGACCTTTTTGCTGCGATGACGCAGCGTTTTCCCAATTTGTATGGCGACAACAGCGCCTTTACTGTTCCCATCCGGGGCCGCCATGTGCCGGAATGCATCCGGCCGCCGCTGGTGCACCGGATGATTCATGGCAGCGATTTGCCCGTGCCCGTGTATGGACATTTCCCTTGTCTGCGAGGGTTTGTTGACTGGCGCGTATTCCGTCGTTGGCAACGGGAGCCAAACGTCCTCGAGCGGGATTACCAGTTGAAAGTCGCGATGGGATTCCCGGCCGAAACGTTCACGCGGCTTTGGGACCTGCTGCGGCTTGCTGTGCCCAAATGAAAGGGCGCTTCGACAAGACCAAACAGATGCAGCAGGGCGCCGCGAGAGCGGTTCATTTTCCCGTCGAGAGTTCGATAAGGCCTGTTGTTATTGGCAGGATAACGCGGTGACCTTCAATTTGAGCGCCAGGGGCTTTTATATGCCAGGAGCCCTCCGGCAGATCAATAGTCACCGGGAGTTCCGAAGCGCGATCTGACCGCAGCAGGATGGCGTCATCGGCCCGCGCGGTAATGTCCAGGACCATTTCGTGCAGATGCACGCGGGTGATGGTCAACTCGGGCCAGTCCCTGGGCAGATGCGGGTGGATGCGGAAGCCTTCCGGGGTGGGTTCGAAACCCAGGAATCCGTAGAGCATCACCTGCGGCACAAGGATGCTCTCGAAGAATTCCTTGTCCAGCCCGAGGCCGCCCGGGACATTGCCGCCTTGCATGGTGCCGCGGGCGGGGTCTTTGGCGTAATAAGCGCGATAGCCACCCTCGATTTGGGTTTCATGAAACCAATCGAGGATTTCTTTAAGGCGGCGCCAGGTGTCATCGGGTCCATCCACATCAAGGCGGCACATCAGGTCGTGGAAAGAAAAGCCCAAAACGGCGCCGCCATCCTGGACCTGGTAACCCCAGGGGATGCTTTCGGGATTGGACCACGCCCAGAAATAATAATCGAGATTGCGTTTGGTGGATGAGCGGGGACCGAAACGCCAGTGGTAAATATCGGGGCCCATCGAGGTGTCGCCTTCGACGATTCTGCGGCCACTGATCCAATCCCGGATGCTGCGGGCCTGCTGCGGGGTGGCGAAGTGGTAATAGACCGCCTCGTTGTTGAGGAAGGTCCAGCCATAATCGTGCATGACGCCGTCGAGATCGACGGTGCCGAAGCGGCCCGTGTGAGGGTTCCAGAAGCGTTTGGTGGAGTAGTCCTTGACGGCCTGGGCGTGCTGGAGCAAATCGGCGGGGTCAAAGCCATCGGGCACAGTAGCAATGCCCCACTCCGGGTGAACGGCAATGGCTTGTTCGAGCTCGGCCAGGTCGTGGAGGGCATCATAGTAGTAAATGGTAGCCAAGGCGTCCTCGCCGCCAAAGGGGAGGATGTCCCAGTAGTTGCCGCCGATGCCTTCACCGGGGAGAATCTGCTTTGTCCCATCGGGCAATCGGCGCACGCCGCTGCGCCCCTCATGTCCCGGCCAGGTGGTATAGATGCACTTGCGGTTCCGGGTATCGAATTCGCGCATGGTGAAGCGCATCGCGGCGCGCACCCGTCCGATCTGGGCGCGGAGGAAGTCCAGGTCGCGCGACCAGGCGAAGTAATCATGCGCGCCGCGAATGAAGTTGGGGTTATTGATGGTGTGCCGGCTGTCGCAGGCGGTGTGGAACGATTTGATGACCACCTTGGCCGGACCGGGGTTTTCGAAACAGATGCGCAATCCGGTGATGGCGCCGGTCCAGGTGCGCAGGCGATAGACGGGAATCATGGTGCGGGTTTCGATGCGGGTCAGGTCGAGCTTGCCGGCATTGCCCCCCATCGGGAGGGAGTTGGCCTCCACACCCTCGGACCCGGCTGGACTAAAATAAAACCG
The DNA here is from genome assembly GCA_035946615.1 of Verrucomicrobiia bacterium. Lineage (NCBI taxonomy): Bacteria > Pseudomonadati > Verrucomicrobiota > Verrucomicrobiia > Verrucomicrobiia bacterium. Next base: position 16,437 of record DASYZB010000007.1, on the reverse strand, counting down.
GCGGTCCGGGCCGAATTCTGGTTTTTCCTTGGTGGTCCACTCGACGTAGCAGTTGGCGCGTGCGAGGCCTTCGGCCCACCAATTGAGCCTCAGCCAGGGGCCGTTGCGGGCGGGCATTTCGAAGGCGGGGGTTTGGGCCGTGGCTTTGGGCTCGGCAAGGTCGATGACCCATCCCTTTTCGTTGACGGGTCCTGCTTTGGCACGGACGAGTGTCCAGTTCTCGGGTGTGACCAGAGGCGCGTCATATCCCCGAATGCCCGTGCCGCGGAAATGCCAGCCCATTCCGCCGGCTTGGGTCCAGAGCGGGAAAGGCCAGCCCTGGGCATGAGCCAGGCCATCATGTTGCTGGCTGCTGACGTAACCCTCGGCATTGATAGGGCGGCCAGCCAATGAATTGGCCCAGCGCGCGCGCATGTTCTCCAAATCCGCACCGGCGCCCCGCGCCGGCCACAGGGTGGACATGGGCATCCATGCATCCCACAGAGCGATGAGTGGCCCAGCGGGTTGGTAATGCAGCCAATAAAGCTGTCGGAGCCATTGCATCGATTGCTCCTGGCCGGGCACAACGAACTGGGGGAAATCGCCTGGCACTTGCAGTTCCGGGGAAGGGGCCGCCCCTTGGGCAAAGGAAAGCCAAAGGCCCAGCAGCACTGGCAGAGTGGAGGCAATGCGGTTGTTCACAGCGACGAAGCGTAATGGCGTGTTAGTTGTTGGGGCAAGTGAGCCCGAACTCATCCTGCTGGACCCAGCCAAGACTGCGACCAGTGCGAATCAAAACAAAGCGGCCCCGCATGCGCTCGAAACGGCCAGGTTCGCCGGAGGGCAGGCGGGTAATGACTTGAGCCTCATCGGTTGGAGTGAGGCGCAGGGAGGTTTCTTTTTGAAGAACAAAGCCGATTCGGGAACGGCAATCGACGCCTAAATGCGCCGGGACGCTGAGCAGGAAAATGGCCAGACCCAGCGCGGCGCCGGCTTGTTGCCAGGCGGCTTTGCGCCAGCGGAAGATGCTCGGGAGCATTGTCATTGCAATGGCCAGCCAGAAACTCAGGCCGGCAATCCAGGCCCACGAATTCACGGGGAGCCAGCTCGATACGACTTCGTACCAGGCCAAATCCGGCGCATCGAGTTGGGCCGTTCTCCTGGCAAAGCGCAGGTTTCCGCGCGCCGAGCGGTTGAATGGATCGAGCCAGAGCGCCTGTTCCCATGCCAAAATGGCGCGCCCGGTTTCACCCTGTTGCCACTGGGCGTTCCCAAAGTTTTGGAGAGTGCCTGAGGCGGGCCGCCGGGCGGCTGCCTTGTGAAAATCCGTCGAAGCACGGACGTAATCGCCGGCCCGGTAAGCTTCCACACCTTGCTGGAAGAGAGAGGCGGTTGAATCTGCGCCCCAACAAGCGGCGCGAGCCAAAAGAACCAAAAAAGCAATGGAAGTAGATTTCATAGCCGAGCCTCCAATTCGTGCAGTACCTGCTCCAACTCGGGCTTGAGTTCCAGGATTTGCAGGCTCTGCGAGGGGGCTGGGGCGAAGCGCGAATCGTCGGCTGCGGTGAAAAACCGGCGCACGACTTGCCCGGTGCGCCCCGAGCGTTCCGTTTCAGGCAGCAGCGCGAGCACATCGCTCCCAACCAGGGCTCGCGGTTCGGCTGGAAAATGCGGGGCGCAAGCCACGCGCATCGCGCTGACGGAGGCGGAAGCAAACCGCGCGCTGTCGCCTGTGCGCGCGGCTTTCTGAAGGGCGCGCCATTCGCGGCGCAAGGCGCGCCGGGCGCGTTTGCGCAGGAGAATGTCCGAATGCTCCTGGGGAAACCGGCGCCGGCGGTCCCAACCCCACAGAGCGAGAAAGGCCGCCCCGGGGGCCAGTTGCACCAAGGGATACCAGATTTGCCTCTGAAGCGGTACCAGGCTGCCGGCCACCAGGCCGGGCGTTGCGGCCAGGCCACTGAGCACGGGCTCCTTTTCCTCGTCGGCATCAGCCGCATTTGCATGCAATAAAACCTGTAGGTCGGCCGGAATTGACCCGCTTTGAACCGTGACAGGCACAGACGGAATTGTCAGGTCCTCGTAAGCGGCCCGGTCCGGATTAAAAGAACTAAATGGGATGGGCGGGGTGCCCCGGACATGGTCGCTTAGAGGGATCAGGGTAAACTGAAGGGTGGTGAACCCCTGGAGTTGGATGAATTGGGGTGGCATGTTGTCGGGAGTTGCGGGCAGAATCTGCCACTCGCGGGTTTTGGGCGGTGGAGGCGCAACCAACCGCGCCAGGTCGCCTTCGCCCCGGACCCTAACCGTCAGCTTGAGGGGCTCACCCACCCGCCCCTGGTTGGTGCTAATCTCAGGTGAATCTATTCCATAGGCGCCGACTGCCCCAGTGAACCCCGGCAAGCGGCCTTCCGCCGGCAGAGGCCGGACCGTGAGGTTGAGGGGATCGGAATCAAGTAATGTGTATTGTGGCTGGGCAGCGCTGCTGAAGGAAGGGCCTGTGATGATGAGCGGTCCGGGCGGGCGCGCGCCGATGAAGCCTTGGGCAAAAACCGTGAGCTTGCCTGAGGCGATTGGAGTTAGAAAGGTCTCAAAGACCAGCACGACGCCCTGTCCACCGGTCAGGAAACGTGGCCGGGCCTCATGGCGTTGGCGGAAGGCGCTCTGATCGATGATGAACCCGGAACCCATGAGCTGAACCGGGGTAGTGCCTTGAAGTAGCGGCGCGGGAAATCCCGGGCAGGTAACCGTCACCCAAACCGCCTGCCCAACGAATAGGTTGGCCTGGGCGACTTCGAGACCTAACTGTTGCGGCAGTGCCGGGCCGTTTGTGGGAGTGGTTTCCACTAGCAGTTGCGCGGCAGGAACAGTGACCGCTTTGCCATAGACGTTCACCGTGAACGCCGGGATGGTGAATTGTCCCGTCCCGCTGGCGCGCACGTGGTAATTGAAACCCGTGCGGGGCAGGAACACAGGAGTGGGGCCGCCCAATGAGAGCATTTGTGCGTGGCCGCCCGGCTGGACGGATAATGCCGGCGGGGCGGGGATTTTGTCAGGCCACGCGATGGATTCGTCCAGTGCATTAAAGGCAACCCGGTAGATGGATTCCTGGCCGGGACGGACCACGGGCGGGTCGAAGGAAACTTCGGGAACGACGGGGGATTCGACGTCGATGCGTGGCTGGGAAAGCATCAAGGACATCAAGGGGTCCTGCGCGGGTGGGGCTGCCTGCGTACGGCTAAGGCATGCCGCAAAGAACCATATTAGAAGGCCACGCAAAATGGCCTTTCGAGAGGTGAGGTGGGAGGCGGCATCAAATCTGAAATCCGGGAATGGAGGATTTGCCGCAAAAGCGCGCAAGGGTCGCAAAGAAGAAACGCTGTTCTGTGCGTTTGTGCGTTCTTTTGTTGGTGTTTCCATCGCGTCGGGTTGGATCGGGATTCGAGTTTGGAATTTTCTCACCAGCTCTTTCGGTTTCTATCCGTGGGCTGGCCGGGTTGGCTCTGGCTCATGGGGAGCCGGCGTTCGTTTTCGAGCCTAAAGCCTTCCAAAAGCCAGCCGGCCTCCTCGGCAGACAAAGTCATCTGTTCGCCCTCTTTGGTTGCCCCCTCTTTGTCTCCCGGCTTGGGTCCATTGGGCATGTCCTCATCATCGTCGTCATCGCCGGCACTCCCCGGGGGCATATCCGGGGCGGGGATGCGGCCTTTGAGTTGTTTCATGCTCTGGGCCAATTGCTGGCTTTGGTCCTGCATCGCATTAGCCGCTTGCTGCAGGTCGCGCAGGCTGTCAACGAGCTTGGCGATGTTGCGGTCCACTATATCCGCGTTCTGGTGGGCATCTGCATCGTTGCGCTTGAGTTCGAAGGCGCTCTTGAAATCTCCCGAAGCCCGCTGCCACTTGCCCAGCGCTGTGCCATAGCTTTCCATCGCCCGCTTCACCGCCTTGGTCGCTGCCTTTAATTCCCTTCGCGCGCCTCGCCCATTGAGGTAAGCAGTCACCATTTTCTGCACATCGTTTCCCACGAGGGCCTCTTGGGCGCCGTGTTCGGCTTGGCTTGCTAATTGCGCTGCCATTCGGCCCCGAGCGGCCGTTGGGGCCGCCTTCGGTCCTTTTTTCAACTCGTCAACGCCCTGATCAAATCGGACATGCCCCAGGTTATAGCTGGCGAAGGGTTGCAGCCGTTCGTCCTGGCTGCCCAGCGCCGCTTCGAGAAAGGCCTCGGCCTCACGCAATTTGCCCTCCTGAAGCTTTTGGGTCCCCGCGTTAAAAAATTCCCGCGGCGTTGAGGGGGGCGGGGCATCAGATGTTGCGGCGAACAGGGCAGGCGCAAACGCCAGCGAAAAAGACAGCGCCAGCCCAAGCATCCTGGTACTGTGACACAGAAGTTTCGAGACAGAGGGCCTCCTCTCCCTGGCCCTCTCCTCCAAAGGAGGAGAGGGAATTGCTTTTCTATGCGAGTGACGAAACTTAGCTGCCAGTCTGCTAGTCGAAGCTGCGCGGCCAGTGGTTGGAAGCGGAATCCAGTTCATCAGGGGATAATGTGGCGCAGGCGCCTGCGTGTGCCAATGAGAGATTCCACCACCAGAACAACCAGCACTAAGGTCAGGGGCAGTTCATACCGATCGATCCCCAGCTTACGCACGGCGGTTGAGCCAGAGGTGAAGCTCAGGTCCAGCAGGTCCAGCCTCACTTTGGCAAGGCCCTCGCCCACTGGCCCAAGGGGATAGTAAGCGCCATGGGTCGTCTGGGCAATGGTTCGGAGAGTGGCTTCGTCCAATCGGCTCACCACTGTCTCACCCTTGCTGTCGCGCACCAATTCTGGCCGGCCCTGCTCGTTTACAAAACGGATCTCCGTGCCGGCCGGCGTGCCGACCCCGAGAGTGAAGACCACCACACCCTCTTTGGCGAGGGCTTGGGCCTCGTGAATCCCGCCGCCCTCGAGGTCCTCGCCATCCGTGATGAGGATGAGCACCTTCTGCCGGCTGTTTTTATCGAGCGCGTGGAATCCTTCGTCAAGGGCGCGCCCGACGTCGGTGCCCAGCACCGGGATCGTTTTATCATCGATTGAGGATAACGCATCCTCAAAGGCCCCGTAATCAAAAGTCAGGGGACATTGCAAAAAGGCCTCACCGGCGAAGGCAACCAGGCCGACACGGCCATGATTCTGGCGCTGGACAAAATCCATAATGGCCAGCTTTGCGCGTTGCAAACGGCTGGGGGTTACATCGGTGGCCAGCATGCTGCGCGAGCAATCCAGGAGGAACACCGTATCCTGGCCGAGCAAGTGGCTGGCTTCAGACTGTTCACCCCATTGTGGCCGAGCCAGGGCGATGCCCATTCCGGCCATCGCCAGCAGGAGCAAGATTTCTTTCAAAGTCCGGCGGGCGCGGCTATGAGAGCTTGTCAAGCCGGCCAGCAGCTCTGGCGCTGCCAGTTGTTCGAGAGATTTGCGGCGCCTATGCGCCGAGTAGCGCTGCAGGAGCAACAGCATGACGGGTCCCGCCAAGGCGAGCCAGAGCCAAGCCGGCTCGGCAAAATGGGGATGGGCCATACTCATCGATTCCACCTGGCCTCCCTGTTGATCATGGAACCCTCCGCAAGCGAGTATTTGCCAAGAGCATTTCCAACCCAAACATCCCAATAGCCGCCAGCAATGGCCACTGGAACAAGGGCCGATAGGTAGTAAACCGGCGCAGCTTTACCTGGCTCTTTTCCAGCCGGTCGATGTCGTCATAAATGCGCTGCAACTCGCGGGCATTGGTGGCGCGGTAAAATCTGGCATGAGAAAGAGCGGACATTTTGTCGAGCACATCGTAGTTGGCCGGCTGCAGGACCATCCCGAAACTGACATTTCCATTTGCATCCAGCTTGAGCTTGCCGGTAGCCGGGTCAAAGGCGGGCAGTTCGCAGGGGGCCTCGATGCCGATGCCCACAGTATAGACCTTGACCCCGAGAGCGGCGGCTAATTGAGCGGCAGGAATGGGATCGATTTCACCGCGGTTATTATCGCCGTCAGTCAGCAGAATGATGATGCGGCTCTTACTGTCGCGAATGTCCTTCAGGCGCTTGGCGCCGGCGGCGGTGGCGTCGCCGATGGCCGTCCCGAGATCACGGATCAATCCGACATGCAGCCGATGCAGATTCTCTATCAGCCAATCGTGATTCAGTGTCAATGGGCTGGCCAGATAGGGCACAGCGGAAAAGACGATGAGACCCAAGCGGTCGCTGGGGCGTTTTCGAATGAAGTCTTCGAGCACCCGCGCAGCGATATCAAAACGCGACACCCGTTCATTGGGCCCCGCCATGTCGAGAGCCATCATCGACCAGGACAAGTCCAGCACCAGCATGATGTCCACCCCGCTGGCCTGAGTCTCGGTATGGTAATTGGCGAAGCGGGGTCCGGCCAGGGCGATAATGCACAGGGCCACCGTCAGCAGCCGCAAGAAAAAGAGCAAACGCCCCGCCGCCGCCCGAGCGGCAGCGCCCGCTGCGCGGGCAATCTCGGCGCTGGAAAACGCCAGGGCAGAAAGCTTGCCGGCCCGTCCCTGGAGCAAGGCGTAAACGGGCAGGAGCGCTAAAAGCGCCAGCAACCAGGGTTTTTTGAATTCGAAGTTCCCAGTCAACATGCCGGTTCCTCAGTACCTCTTTCAACGACCGGCAACCGGGATTGCCCCAGGACCAATCGACGGCTTTCGCCAAGGGCAACCAGTTTCTCGGCCTGAGCCACCGCGCCCAACGGCGGCTGAGGCGGAGCAGGAGCGAATTTGCGCTGATCGCATTGGCGCAGGAACTGGCTCAGCGCATCGGCGAGGTCCGGTCCGAGTTGAGGCTGGCTGGCTGCGGCGAGGCAGAATTCGTTTGTAGTCAACTCACCTGTTCCCAAGTCGAAGGCTGCGGCGGCGTAATGGCGGAGGATTTGAGAAACCCGGCTCAACAGGGCGCCGGTCTCAGGCTGGCCGCGCAACGGCTCGAGAGCCTGGCGGGCCACGGCCTCGGGTGGCACAAGGGGAGGGGGCTTGGGGCGTGTGAGCAACCAGGCTCCGGCGCAAATAATCACCACGAGGAGAACCCCAGCCAGGATCATCCATAACCCGTATTGCTCCCAAAAGGTGGGTGGTATCTCTGGCAGAGCAGGCCGAAGGGGCGCAATGTCCTCGGCGGCATCCTTGGTGGCGGCGGCAACTACGACGGGGCCCCATGCGAGAAAGGCGAGGAACAAGAGCAAGATTGCTCGCTTTTCCAGTGTAAACGCCGGTGGGAGGAGGCTCCGAGCCACCCCTGTTTGGCGCGCGGCGCACCAAACAGCAGCCGGGCCGGCGGCGCCCCGGCGCGGGCCAACTGGGGGCGCGCTCATCCCCGCCTCCTGCCCCGTCTGGTTTCGAAAAAGCGCTGTAATGTTTGAGCGAAGTCCTCAGATGTCGAAAAGCTCAGCGTATCAATGCCGGCCCGGCGAAAGGCGCGGTCCAGTTCCGCAAGGCGTTCGGCGTTCTGGCGGGCAAATCTTTCGCGCACGAGCGCGCGGCTGGAATCGATTTCGAGCAACTCGCCTGTTTCGGCATCTTCGATGGTGAGCAAGCCAGCGGAGGGCAAGTCGTTTTCACGGGGGTCGTGCAGGTGAATGCAAACCAAATCGTGCCGGGCATTGGTCAAGCCCAGTTCCTGCAGGGTGTCGCGGCCAGCTTGAGGCTGGGTGGTGGCCGAGGCAAAGCTGTGGAGAAAGTCGGTCAGAAGGAAAACAATCGAGCGCCGATGCAGGACGTGATTCAAGAACGCAAGGGCTGCAGGGATATTTGTCCCACGCCTAGCGGGCTCAAAGAAGAGCATCTCGCGTATCAGCCGCAGGATATGGCGCCGGCCTTTGCGAGGCGGCACGAAAAGCTCGACCTGATTGGTGAACAGCAATAGGGCGACTTTATCGCTGCTGCGGCTTGCGGAGATGGCCAAAGTGCCGGCTATCTCTGCGGCGAATTCGCGCTTGGAACGGCGGAGCGACCCGAACGCGGAGGAAGCGGAGATATCGACGGCGAGCACCATCGCCAGCTCGCGCTCCTCGCGAAAGCGTTTGACGAATGGCCGCCCCATCCGATAGGTGACGTTCCAGTCGATATCCCGCACCTCATCGCCGGGCATATACTCGCGCAACTCTTCGAAATCCATCCCGCGCCCTTTGAAATGGCTCAGATAAGCGCCGACCATCATGTCATTGACCACACGGTTGGTGCGCACCTCAATGCGGCGGACGGACGCAATCAATTCGGCAAGTGTCATTCCAACGGACGGGCTGCGGCGCGGGGACCCTTGAGGGGCGGCCTCAGACCGTGGCTCGGGCATCTTGCCCGAGTCCTCACGGGCGAGACGCCCGTGCCACGGCCAAAACTTGGCCTGACAGCAACGACTTTCATGGTTTAAAGACTCTAGGGGACCGGGACGGCATTGAAAATTCTCTTAATAATGGCATCGGTTGTGACCGCCTGGGCTTCGGCTTCGTAGGTTAGAATGATACGGTGGCGCAGGACGTCGAAGCCAACACTCTTGACGTCTTCAGGAGTGACGTAGGCGCGCCCTTGCAACAGCGCCCAGGCCTTTGAGGCCAGGGTCAGGTAAATGGTTGCGCGCGGAGAAGCGCCGAACTGGATGAAATGCTTCAGGTCGAGCTTGTATTGCTCAGGCTTGCGGGTCGCAAAAACCAGGTGCACCACATAATCGCGCACCTTGTCATCGACATGAATCTGGTCAACCAGTTTGCGCGTATGGAGGATTTCGTCGAGGGCGATGACGGGCTGAACTTGAGTTTCCGGGGCGGTAAAGGCCATGCGATCGAGTATCTTTCGTTCCTCTTCAAAGGATGGATAATCCAGGAGGACCTTGAACATGAACCGGTCCACCTGCGCTTCGGGGAGCGGATACGTCCCCTCCTGGTCAATGGGGTTTTCAGTGGCTAACACCAGGAAGGGGGCCGGCAAAGGCATCGTTTCGCCACCGAGCGTTACTTGGCGTTCCTGCATCGTCTCGAGCAATGCCGATTGCACCTTGGCGGGGGCGCGGTTGATCTCATCGGCGAGAACGAAGTTGGCGAATACGGGGCCTTTGGTGGCATGGTATTTGCCGTCCTGCGGGCTGTAAATGAGCGTGCCGACAATATCAGCGGGGAGCAGGTCCGGAGTAAATTGGATGCGGTGGAAGGAGGCCTGAATGGCAGCGGCCAAGGTGCGAACCGAGAGGGTCTTGGCCAGCCCCGGCACGCCTTCGAGCAGGACATGGCCGTTGGCCAGCAAGCCCACCAGCAGGCGGTCCACCAATTGCCCCTGGCCGACAATCACCCGGCCAATTTCGCCGCGCAATTTGCTAATCCAGGCTGCCGTCGCCTGCACCTGCTCGTTCAGAGGTGTGCTCATTTATTCGGACGAATCTAGCAAGGATCAGCAACGAAACAAGCGCTGTGCTAAAAAAAGGAACCGGGCATAGAGCTATTTTGCCGCACCGCTCGAAACTGTTTTGGGCGCTGACTCGGTTTCGGCCCCCTCGAGGTGCGAGCCATCCGGTTTTCTGAGCCGGCCGCAGAATTGCCACATTTGATTATTATGGGTCACCTTGAGCAGCAACATGTTCCAGCCGGGATGGAGCGCCACAGCAACCTGGTCGGACCCGGGCTGGAGCACTCGGCCCACGTTATGGGCATAAACCTGCTTATCATTTACCCAAACTTTAATGCCATCGTCGCTGCCCAATTGTAGCTGGGCGCTCTCTTGCTGTTCGCAATGAACCCATGTCCGCGCATAGCCAACGCATTGCTCCTGTTTGCCCAGGACCTTTTGAAAATCGAGAATATAGGGCCGTTTCGGGTCCGTCCCAGCGGGAATTGGCTGCCAATTGACGCCCTTGGGGTCCTCGGTTTCCGGCGGAAAAACAATGTCGAACAGGGCATCAAAGCCTTTTCCTGCCTGCCGGTAAGGACCGGCCACCAACCAATCAGTGATAAAATCGGCATTATTCTCAATCTGTTTGATTGCGGCTTCAAGGGCTTGATGAGTGGAATCGTCTTTGCAGGAAGCCATGGCCTTGTTCAGGACGGCTTCTGAGGCCTGAGCATCGCTGCTTGGCAAGGCCAGGGCGATTTGGATAGCGGCGCGGGAGGCCTCGTTTTGAACAGCCGGATCGTCCACCAGCGGCTCAACGGTACTGAGCGCGTCGGAATCGGGGACTTGTGCGAGCCCAGCGAGAACCAAGCGCTTTTGTTCCGGTTGTCCGGCTGCGGCCATCAGCGTCTTTAACACCACCACGCGCCGGCCAACCGAAATGGCCCCACGCTGGTCCTCCGTCAACCGCACAGCACCGCCGATGGCCAACGTTCGGAAATTCTGCTCTCGAGTAGTTGTGGCGACGGTCACGAGATCATCCAACAACTCGGGGTCCACGGTGTCACAGAGAGCCCGGGTGGCCGCGGCGCGAACCTGGGGTTCGGGGTCCTGCATGGCGGTGCGCAAAGCCAAGCGCACATTGGGGCTGGCCAGACCGCTGCACACCGGCATCAGAGCGATTCGGGCTTCCTTCGAGCCGAACTGGACTCCTTGCAGCAGGGCGTGGGCATTAACCTGGCCGTGCTGGGATGCAATGTGCTGGTAGGCGGCATTGATTGCCTCGGCAGCTTCCTGCCGCGCGATGGCGTTAGTTGCGTTCAGCGCAAAGGCCACCAGCATCGGTGTTTGCTCCTCATCAACCAGTTCGCCCAAAGCGCGCAAAGCTGATTTGCGGACCGAATCAGGTCCTTTCACGGCCAAATAGGTTAGCTGCGGTATGGCAGTGCGATCGCCGCGTCCGCCCAAAGCCCTGGCTAGTTCGGCTTGTACACCGGGGTTGGCGGTTGCCAGTTGGCCAATTAAAGCATCCTTCACTGGCCCTCGCCTGAGGTCCAGCAGGGCCTGGCGGGCGGCCTTTTGCTCTTCGGGTGTTCCCGAGGCTGCGAATTCGGAAAGAAGCATCACTTGAGAGGCGCTGCCCAGGACATCGAGGGCTTCGATGATGGCCGGATGAACATCCGGCGCTGCGCTGCCGGTGAGGGCGGCGATTGCCGGCGCTGCGTCCGGGTCGCCCCGCTGACTCAGGCCATCAATGAGGGCAATTTGCACGGATGTATCGAGCCGGGGCAGGAGGTTTGCCAGCGATAGGGTTGCGCTGCCAACCTGTATCTCGCGCACCAATTGTAGTGCGGCAGCTTGTTCGGGACCTCGCCTGCCCTTAATGCCCCAAATCATGAGCTTCAATCCACGGCTGCCTGAGGAGCGGATCATTCCGCCGTAAGCGGCAACGCGTATCGTATCGGAAAGTTCATGGTCATAAACCCTGCTGAAAATCCGCAAAGCCCTCGAATTCTGGCCTAACGCAAGGAGCCGATCCGCGCAATGCAGGAGCGCATCGACGGCGGCCCCATGCAATGCGCCCGAGGAGTTGTTCGCCAGGTTCTCGAGTGCCCACAGGGCCTCGGGATTTCCAATGCGCCCCAGGGCCGCAGCCGCTGCGCATCCCACCGCCGGGTCGGGGTCGGCCAATTGCCCGGCCAACACCGGCACGGCCCAGCCCTCGGCCCGAACACCAAGTGAATTGATAATGCCAATGCGGATCGGCCCGGTCGTTTTGGGCAACGCATCGCGCAAGGCCTGGCCGGCTTCTTCGAACTGCATCGATTCAAGGGCGTAGCGCGCCGAATGCGAGAGTTGGTTGTCCGTCAGGAGGGCTGCTAGAGCAGGCACGGACAGGGCCGTTCCGATGAATTTGAGCCGGGCGCAAGCGGCATCCTTCTCCTGCAGCGAAGCATTTGATTGCAATGTCTGGATGAGGCTTAGCTCTTCGTCGCTGGAGGGGGCTGATAAAACGGGAAAAACACACACGGCGGACAGGGCCACAACAAGAGCCGCGGCGCATAGTCTCTTCGTGCGGGGTTTACTGGCGGAAGAACGGAACGGCATAGGTGAGTTGCTCATACAGAACTAAACCCGCCATGGGGGGCGTTTGGCAATCGACAGCAATCGGTCGGCCTCGTCATCATTGGTGAACCGCTCGATTTGCGGGTCCCACTGGAGGGTGCGTTTCAATTGTTTGGTGATGCCCCCGAGCAACACAGCGCTGACCGAGCGTTCCGCAATGTCGATGTCGCAAATCGGCTTTTTGCGAGTCCGAATGCATTCCAGAAAATTACCTGAATGACTTTCACTGCGGTAGAGGTGCACCTCATCGGGCCGGAGCGGTTCGCGCACAACACCCTCCGGGTCCGACACCAGCGCATCGCGGTCCACGGCGATGCGTCCATTGGTTCCCACGCAACAGATGCCGCCATCGGCGCCCACGGGTTCATCGGGGAATGGTTTGCCATAAACCACCACTCCGCTGGCATAGCGGTAGCAGGAGCGGTCATCCTCCATAAACAACTCGACGGGGCCAGTATGGTCGGCGCCTGCAGCCCATTGCACGATGTCGTAGTGATGCTGCCCCCAATTGAGTTCGCCGATGTCAAACCGGTGCGGGCCGGTGTTGCCGTCATAGGGAATCCAAGGGGCCGGCCCCAGATAAAGGTCCCAATCCAGGCCCTCTGGAATGGGCTTGCCCGGGCCGAAGCGCTTGGGCCAAAAGATGGCCCCGCCGTCTCGGTAGGCGTAAATTGCCTTGAGCCGCCCGATGCGCCCGCTGCGCACGAATTCGCAAGCCCTGCGGAATTTGCCCCCGTATTCGCTGCGCTGCTGCGTGCCTGCTTGATACACGCGGCCATAACGCCGGACCACCCCTAAAAGGGCCTGGGCTTCTTGTATCGTCACGGCGGTCGGTTTCTCGCAATAAATGTCTTTGCCTGCGGTTGCCGCCATGGCCGCCATCGTGGCGTGCCAGTGAGCGGGCGTGGCAATCAACACGGCATCAATGTCTGGCCGGTCCAGCACCTGTCGAAAATCAGTATAGGCCTGGCATGGTGTAAAACTGCCCTGCCCATAAACCTGGGCATAATGGTCATTGACCCTGTTGCGGGCGCGCTCGCGGCGGTCGCGCCACACATCGCAGACAGCCAGCACCTGGACTTCTTTGCGTCCCGCGTAGCCGCCCGCCACATACGTCCAGGCGCCACCCAGCAAATGGCCGCTCCCCTGCGTCCCCACGCCAATAAAGCCCATCGTGATTCGTTCACTTGGCGGATACGCCCCGTTTCGGCCAAGCACAGAGGCCGGGATAAAAGTGGGGATGGCGACTGCCGCACCCAGGGCGGTGGCCGTTCGACGCAGAAAATCGCGACGTGAATAACTATTACTGCGACACAGAAGTTTCGATACAGAGGACCTCTCATCCAAAGGAGGAGAGGGAGTTGCTTCCCGACGCAGGTGACGAAACTGAGTTGACAGTTTACCAGGCGAAGGGCGGATGAATTTGGAAGCAGGCCCCCTGGGACCAGGGCCATGCCGAGTTGGCGGAGAACTCATACATTTTAATTTGTCCATATTATCGATTGTGTAAAGCAGACTTTCACTAACTTTCCTGGCCGCTGCTAACTAAAAAGCTCCTGAGAAGCAAAAGGCCAAACGCTTGCGGGATTCTTCGGAAACGCTATGAAACCGCTAATTCCCGCTAATCGGCGCTAATCGAAAACCGGCTCAGCCCATTCCTACACATTAGCGTGGATTAGCGTCGGAGCCGGAGCGCCGCGACCTTGTTGAACCCCACCGAATTGGAATTCGGACTCCCAGCGCGCCGGCGGGAATTAAAAAGAAGTTGGACTTTGGAGAAAGAAAGACTTTACTGCGGCGTGAATGCGGGTAGATTGAAAGAGGGTTTGCCAAGAGTAGCGAACCGCGAATGGACCTGAAGAGTTGCGCAACATTCGGTTTTCCGGGCGCTCAAGGCAGCGCCAAAAAAGTCCTCCCTCTCCCCTTCCCGATTTGGCCGCGCACAGAGCCCTCGTCGGTTCAGGCCCGTTCGCAACAACAAAACACATTCAACCCAGGAGATTGTTCCCATGGACCTTCACCATCCGATCCTTAGAGAGTTCCCGGAATACCGCGAAGTCATTCGCCGCCTCAAAGGCTCGAGCGAGCATTTCCGGAACGTGTTCACCGAGTATCACCGGCTCGATGACGAAATCTACCGGATCGAAGAAGACATCGAGTTTGCCACCGACCAGGAAATCGAAGAACTCAAGATGCGGCGCGCCAAGCTTAAGGATTACATTTACCACCTGATCCGCCACGCGCAGCCTGCGCCGCCGGTGGTCGAGAGCGCCGCCGTGGTGGCGCCGTTCGCCGCGTTTGGCTTGCAGGCGGGGGCCAGCCCGGCCTGAGCACCGCTTTTACGCCGCAATGGCTTTCACAGCGCGGCTTTGGGCCGCGCGCTTGCGCTGGTTCTCATCGAGAATCTTCTTGCGCAACCGCAAATTCTTCGGAGTCGCCTCCACATATTCATCCGGCCCGATATACTCGAGCGCCCGTTCGAGGGACATCTTGAGCGGCGGATTGAGTTGGATGCCCTTGCCATCGCCTTGGGAGCGCATATTGGTCAGCTTTTTGGCCTTGCACGGGTTAACCGGGATGTCGTTTTCGCGGGCGTTTTCGCCGACGATCATGCCGGCGTAGATTTTTTCGCCCGGCTCGACCATTAAACGTCCGCGTTCCTGTATCATATTGAGGGCGTAAGCCATGGCTTCACCGCTTTCCATGCTCACGAGGGAGCCGTTTTTGCGGGCGGCAATCTCGCCGCGGTCGGGGCCGTATTGGTGAAAGAGGTGGCTCATGACACCCAAGCCACGGGTTTGGTTGACTAGGTCGGTCTCGAAGCCAATCAGGCCGCGGGTGGGTATGAGGGCCTCAATACTAACCTCATTGCCGTGATGGCTCATGCTGGTGATTTCGCCTTTGCGCCCGGAGAGGTTTTCGAGAACCGGCCCCATGTGTTCCTTGGGGATTTCAAGAAAGAGCGTCTCGATGGGTTCGAGCAGGTTGCCGGCGGAATCCTTCCTGTAAATCACCTCGGGCCGCGAGACTAATACCTCGTAACCCTCGCGGCGCATCTGCTCGACCAGGATGGCAATCTGCATCTCTCCGCGCCCGCTGACATTGAAGATGTTTGGGGCGCTGGTCTGCTCGATGCGCAAGGCCACGTTGGTGCGCACTTCCTTAACGAGCCGTTCCCAGATATGGCGGGCGGTGAGCAGTTGCCCATCCACTCCGGCCAGGGGGCTGTCATTGACGGCGAACTGCATCTGGATGGTGGGCGGGTCGATGGGCACAAAAGGCAACGGCGCGCGAATATCGGAGTCGGTGATGGTCTCCCCGATGAACACGTCCTCGAAGCCGGTGAGCCCAACGACGTCACCGGCGTGGGCTTCGGTGATTTCAATTCGTTTTAAGCCTTCGAAGTGGAAAATGGCGGTGATTTTGGAGCTGGTTTTGCTGCCATCGCCGTGGATGCAAACGTAGGTGTCGCCAACCTTCACCTTGCCGCTGTAAATCTTACCAAAGGCAATTCGCCCGACGTAATCCGAATAATCCAGGTTGGCCACCAGGAGCTTGAAACCGTCGCCGGCATGGGCGCGAGGCGGGGGGATGTGTTTGATGATGGCGTCGAAGAGCGGTTCCATGGTGCCGCTGACGTGGTCGAGGTCCACCTTGGCGTAACCCTCTTTTGCGCTGGCGTAAATGACCGGGAAATCCATCTGCTCGTCCGTGGCATGAAGGGAGACAAAGAGGTCCCAAATGGCGTCGAGCACTTTGTGAGGGGCTGCATTCTCGCGATCTACCTTGTTGATGACGACAATGGGTTTGGCGCCGGCTTCGAGGGCCTTGCGCAGGACGAAGCGAGTTTGGGCCTGGGGACCGTCGGCGGCATCCACCACCAGGAGCACCCCATCGATCATGTTCATGATGCGCTCGACTTCACCGCCGAAATCGGCGTGGCCGGGAGTATCCACGATGTTGATGTGATAATCCTTGTACTTAAAGGCGGCGTTCTTGGCGCGGATGGTAATGCCCTTCTCGCGCTCGAGGTCCATGGAATCCATGATGCGCTCTTCGGAGGCGATGGCCTGGTTGGCACGGAAGGTGCCGGACTGCTTGAGCAAACAATCCACGAGGGTCGTCTTGCCGTGATCGACGTGGGCAATAATCGCAATGTTACGTATGTGCTGCATGTATTTAGTAAAATTCTGATTGCGAGGCGGGGCTTGGTCCTGCAAGTGCAGTTGCCAGTTGGAAACTCACCCCGTGAACCGTGGTCCACGCTCCGCCCACGAATCGAGCCGGGTAATGTGCCAGCTATAAACAAAAAATCAAGCCTGCGTTTCGGATATTTAAGGCCGCCCGGATCCTTAGCGAACTGGTGCTGCGGGCGCGGCGAGGGGGAGCAGGATCAAACGATGTTCTGATTCCATGGGTAGGGATCAGGAGCGCTACTGAATGGGGCAGTACCAAGTAGGCCGTAGGCCGGATTGGGTCT
>DASYZB010000006.1 GCA_035946615.1 Verrucomicrobiia bacterium | reverse complement strand
GCGGTTGGAATTTTTTGTTTTTTCATTTGCCTGCCGTGTGGCAGGTTTTACCAAAATTTCCAACCATTTTTTTCAACTTCCTGTGGGATGGCAGTGTGGGGAGACCGGGTTTATTTGTCGGCGCTACTCCGAATTCAGGAGCGTGGTCCGGGAGCTGTACTCGGATTATCAACTTCGAGCTAGGATTGCTCGTAAAGCGGCCGCGCATGCACGCGATAAGCTGTGCAATGCCGAGGAGCATCGTAAAAAATGGGTCGAGTCACTTACGTTTTAGCCCGCTAGCCTGCCAAGCCTGACGTGGTGGCTTATGAGACAGAGATACTGTTACTGGTCTGTTGCGACTGGCGCGTACGCTTCCTCAATGGAGGATTGTGTCAGGAGCGCTCGTGCGGCAGGGGTATTCAGAGAGTTTCATGTTTTAGCGCATAAGGAGATTCGGGGTTGTGAATGCTATGATGCAATGAATTGCGACAAAGCAAACGGCTTTTTCAAGCTGCACTACCTTAAAGTTGGGATGAGCAGGCTGCTTTTTGACTATTTCGTTTGGATTGATGCTGACACGGTCTTCATCCGAAAACCCTTCAAATCTTTTGAGTGTCCTGGGGAAAGCCCCGATACATGTGCCGTTTGAGCTTCTAGCCTCCGGCGTGCCTGAGGATGCGGTTTGGAAAGGGCAGCCGGTAAAGCATTTATCTGATTTGCAGCGAGAGTTTGGTGCGACGGAAGATGCTTACTTGTGTTCGAGCGCCTTTTGGATCGTGCATCACGATGCAATTGAGACAGTCTATGAAGTTGCGATGGGATTTCGGAATGCCGCCTCTGAGCGTGGCTCAGTCGCGGACGTCTCCACATCGCTGGGGTTCACGATGCAGATCCTTGGTGTGGATCCCGAGAGCCGTTTGATCAGCCGCCGTCCAGACCTGTGGGCACCCGTTTACGGGACAAAGTTGGAAGCCAGTGCGGTTGGAAAGCCTTTCGGCTGCAGCCATCCTTTAGCTTGCGAATCTTGCATGATGGATCCTGCAATCATTCACCTCGGCAGGGCTGGGAGCGAGCCTGTCCGAAAAAGCTGTGGCTGATTTTGAGGAACCTTGGTCCATTTCAACTGGTAGGTGATTGACATCGATGCATTCTCAAGTTCTCAAACCTATTGGCTTCGCTCGCATCAGCCATCCACATTCACCCATTCACCCCCCTGCAGGAAATTGCTTTTGGGCACGCGAATTGGCTTGTACGCTGCGCTGGTGAGCGCCGGGTTTGGTGCCCGCCATTATCCTAGGGAGGCCGGCTCGGTCAAAAGCAGAGGCTCGCTCCTTCCAATTACATACCTCCTTCGCATGCCGGCAGGTTCACCTAAACCTAAAGTAGATGGTCAGCTTGATTTCGTGGTCGTCTGCACCCAGTTTCTGGTGGATATCCTCCGGCCAGGGACTGTAAGGAGACCGTAAGCGTCACGCGAGGCCTCTCAATCACCCACGAGGCTCACTGCCTTGGCGGACAGGATTCTCACCGGGCCCAGCAGGCCCGAGGGTTGCAGAGGCGAGTCCTTCTTCCAAAGAGGCCAGCTCGTGAAGGTGTACCGGCCTGTGGGGCTGGGCTGGTCCGCTGAAAGCCACGCCGGCCATTCTTTCAATGTGCCGTTCGAATTGCGATCGCTGTCCTCCGGCAATTGCTCGTCGCCGATCATCCGGTTCACCCACAGATTCACGACTTTTACTTCGAGGACATTCTTCCCCGGTTTGAGTGCATCGGTGACATCGACCCGAAAGGGGGCTTTCCAGAGCGTGCCCAGGTCCTTGCCGTTCAGCCTGACGCGCGCCATCACCGCAACGTTGCCCAAATCCAGGTACGCACGAGCCGCCGGACCGCACAGGTCCGCGGGGGCATCGAATGTGGTTTCGTATAGGGCGCTTCCGCTAAAGTACTTCACACCGGGGTGCGCAGATTGAGACCAATCCAAGAGATGATCGAACGTCAGGTGATCCGGCGCGCCCCAGCCAGGTTCAAAGTGGACTTCCCAAGGCCCGCTTGCTTCCACAGCCGGTGGCAACGCGGAAACCTCGATCGAACGGCGTTGACCCGACGCGGCCGTGAATTCATAAGCTCCGGGCTGCCAAATCACAGCCTGAGCCTGCGACTTTTTATCAGCGCTCAGTTCAAGAGAAGGCGCGCTCGCAATGGCCTGTCCAGGGCCAGGCAGCAGGTCCTGGCCACCCCGGCTAATGCCGATGAGCGGCGCTCGGAGCGGGGCAGGGGAGTGGTCTTCGGCGAGGACCTCTTGTCTTTGGCTCTGAGCCACGCCGCGGCGGCGCTCCCGGAAGACCATGAACATCGAGCCCGCCGGCTCGAAGGGCAATTGGACAAATGTCTGGGCGCCTCGTTCCTCGAAGATGGCCGCGCGCGTTATCTCGCCGGTCATTGGGTCCCAAATCTCGGGCACCTTGCCCGTGACCCGAAATCCACAGTTTGCCTGCAGCCAGTTGGTTTGGCTGTTGGCTACAAAATAAAAATCGGTGTTGCCATCGCGCCGGTGAATGTAACGCAGCCGGGAATCCCCTTCGAAATCAGGGGCGACCCCCATGCTGCGCAGGAGACCCGCAATCGCCTGGAAATCAGGAAAGACGTAAGGCGGAACCGCGGATTTTTCAGAGTCCTTCCAAGGCGACATCCCGAACGGGCCCAGTTCGAGCGCGGGGCTCCACGTCTCGTGCGGAGAGGTGTCGGCCAACCAATTCTCGGGCTGATGCGGGCTGGATTCCCACATCTTGTCTGTGTCCACTTCGAGGTTCGATCCATCCGCAAACCCAATCCGCAACACCGCGATCAAACCGGCTGGATTCGGGTTCTCACCGCCGTTGATGCCCGCGACCGCGATGAGGTTCGTCCCCTCCTTTAACCAGTTCGCGATTTCGAACGTGAAGCCCCGGGTAAAATCAGCCCCGGTGCCGGCGTAATTCCCGTTCACCCACACCTCAAAGGAATTATCGCAGGTGATGGCCAGGTTGGCCGAGCGAATCTGTGGCCTTTCCGATAAATCCAGCACGCGACGAAAATAACGCGGGCCTACCGGCGCGGCGGTCGCAGGGTTGCCTTCGTTGTGCCAAATCCATTTGGCGCTGTGCAAGGGGCTGAGGGTTTCAAAAGGAGGCTGAGTCCTGAAGTCGTCGGCCCAAAGGACTTGGCGATGTCCCCGTGATGCGTGTTGGGTATGGGATGAAACAGTCTCGAAAGCCGATTGAGTTTCGGTGCTCCACAGTTCGCCGGCGATGGCTTTTATCTCCGCGTCACACTTCGGGTAATCGGCCAGGCTTGGTGATTTGGTCGGAGGCGGGCCGATGACAGTCGCCCCCGCCTGGACCAGCGCTTTGATTTTACGCAACAGTTTCGGTGTCATGGTGTCCACCTGGGGCAGCACGAGCACGCGGTAGCTCATGCCATCGGGCAAAACCAGCCTGCCGTCCTTGACTTTCATCCGGGTCAACACCACCTCAGGCGAGCAGCCGTCGAAATTATACCGAGGCCGGTCCGGCATGTTGCCCGAGCGCCAGGGCATCGTTGGGATGAATCGCCGGGGGGAACCCTCCGGCTCGAGGAAGCAAGCATCGGCAACAAACAATCCCTGGCGCAGCAAGTATTGGCAGCGGGCCAGATACTCGTGCCATGAGGCCGACTCATCCCACCAGGTCTGCGTCCGTTCATAATGCAGGCCCCACGGGCCCATCGACATCCCGGGCCGACGGTCGCGCCACGGCTGCAACGCATATCGATGAAAGACAAACCGGTTGATTCCTTCGCAGAACGCCCAGTCGCCGAGGGTTTTGATCGTCGCCGGATGGTGCAGCCATTTCTCCTGGTCATTGGCTGTAAAGGCCTCGGCGCCCAGGATGCGCCGGCCATAGACATGAGCCGCCGATGACATTTCGAGGCAACTGTAGGAGGTGTCGTTGCCCCACGACCAAAACTCCGCCATCGGCTCATCGGCCTGGCCGGCGTAGGTCATATCATCGGCAGGGTCGCCGTCGTAGGCCTCAATCGAGAGCCGCAGGCCGTGCTGGTGAGCCAACTGGCGGAAGCGGCCCGCGTAGTTCTCTACCAGCAAATCCGAGACCGTTTGGCGCAGGTCCCAGAGAAAGCGCTCGGACATTTCGACGCTTCCCATCACGCGCCCGGTCAGCACCGGCAGGAATCTCAGCGGATCATAACCGCGGCGCTTTTGAAATTTCTTGCGGAACAGGGGAGTCCAGTTCTGCGACCCGGTTTCCCAGCTATCGATATGGGTCGAGACGATGGTCTTGCCGGCCAGCGGCTTGGAATCAGCGATCAGCTTGCCCATCAGGCCTGCAAACATGGCGTCGGTGGCGGCCCTGCTCAGCTTGTCGGATTCGAGACCGCGCCCGGGTTCCGGCGCCGGGTGATTATCGGCGCCGGTGGTCGTGTGGCCAAAGCGGAGGATGGTCCATTCTCCAGCCGGCACGTCCCACACCACCTGGCCGTTTGTTCCCAGACAGGAACTGAGGTTGGTGACTGCATCCTCGGCAACGCTTTGGTCGGCTGGCACCGCCTTGAAATCCCCGGTAACCGGAATGTGTTTGGGAACAAAAGCCGCCTTGCCGTCGATGTCTGAGATGCGCGCGTGGCCGGCAGGAGTGGGGAATGCGAGCATCGCGATATCGCGGTAATAATGAGCCACCGCCTTGGGTTGCGGCAACTCGCCTTCGAACCGGCAGGGGCCCGTAACATTCGTTTCGGACCAAACCACCTTCTGCATCGCCAGCTCGGGCGTTATCCACGGCCCGCCGCTGCCGCACCATCCGGCGTCATTGTTCATGTTCACTTCGAGGCCTAGCCGATGCGCCTCGCCGCAGACGTGTTGGAACAACCCTCGCCATTTAGGCCCGCCAAAATCAGTAGGCCCCTTGGGCGCGCCCTGATCGACCTCCATGATCAGCACGCCGCCAATGCCTACTCGCTGCATGGCTTCAAGGTCCGCCGTGACCCCATTGCTCGTGATATTCCCATTGAGCCAAAACCAATAAACCCATGGCCGAGCCGAAGCGGGCGGATGCATGAAGCCTGATTCGAGCGATGGGCGGCCTTGGGCGATGGGCAAAAGCGATAGCAAACAAAGCAAGACCGCAAATCCACAACCGAACGTCCCGAAGCGTTTGGAGTGCGCCGCATCCGTGCTCTTTTTGAAGGCGCCCTTGGTGAGGAGTGCGCAAGCGACGGGATACGGCGCCCTCGGTCGAGTGCACGGCATTAACTTTTGAGTTTCGATTACGGAGTGGCGAACGGAGAATGGGCGGGGCTTCGCAGACATGAGTGGAGGCAAACAAACGTTCCCACCTGTGTCAATAAGGAGATTGGCCACTCGATCACTCTAATCACTCCCGCTTTCCCTTCCTTATCTCCTTGACGCTTAGGGCCTGACGCGAAGTATATGTGCCATTCGAACGGACCCGTGCCTAAGAGACTCAAAAAACGCAATGTCTGCTTATGAACAAGCGCAAGCCGCGCTGAAAGCCGCGCCAAAGAGCTGGCTCGTCACGGGCGTGGCAGGATTTATCGGCTCGAACCTGCTGGAAACTCTTCTTAAAATCGAGCAGCGAGTGGTTGGGCTGGATAATTTCTCGAGCGGCTATCGCAAGAATCTTCAAGAAGTTCAGGAAAGAGTCTCTCTGGCACAGTGGGCGCGCTTCCGTCTGGTGGAGGGAGATGTCAGCGATGTCTCGGTTTGCCAGGGCGCGGCTGCAGGGGTGGATTTCGTGGTGCACCAGGCCGCGCTCGGTTCAGTTCCCGGCTCCCTGGCAGAGCCGCTCGGCGCGCATCGCTCGAACGTGACCGGTTTCCTGAACGTGCTCTCTGCCGCCCGCGATGCCAAAGCCCGGCGGTTGGTTTATGCCTCCAGCAGCGCCGTTTATGGTGATGACTCACAGCTTCCGAAGGTGGAAGAGAAGATCGGCCGAGCGCTCTCGCCCTACGCCGCCACCAAGCAGATGGACGAGGTCTATGCCGACGTGTTTGCCCGCGCCTACGGCTTCGCTTCAGTGGGCTTGCGTTATTTCAACGTGTTTGGTCCCCGGCAGGACCCGAATGGCGCTTATGCCGCCGTCATTCCAAAATGGATAGCGGCTCTGCTCAAACGCGAGGCCGTCTATATCAATGGGGATGGAGAGACCACGCGCGATTTCTGCTACATCGACAACGTGGTGCAGGCGAATCTGTTGGCGGCCACGGTCCCGTTAAACGGCTCCGCCCACGAGGTGTTCAATGTCGCTCTGGGGGAACGCACCACCCTCAATGAGCTGTTTGGCATTCTGGACCGCGCGGTGCGGCGACGGGATTCGAAATTGCCTGAGCAGAAACCCGTTTATCGCGAGTTCCGGCCCGGAGACGTGCGCCATTCTCAAGCCGACATCAGCAAGGCGCAGCGGTTGCTAGGGTTCCAGCCTACCTGCCGTATCGAGGAGGGCTTGGAGCTGGCGATGGAGTGGTACCGGAAACTGTGCCGCGGCCACGGCGCGTGAGAAAATAACATGTGGGAGACGAGCGTAAGGCGTCTCTGATCAGCTTCATGGTAAATCAAAAGCGCGCGGCAGGCGATTCTGATCAGAGACTCCTTACGTCGTCTCCTACATGCGAAGCCCGAAGTCCTTTTTGTCAATCCGGCAGCAGACGAGATAACTCACGGGGTGCTGGGGTTCATCTGGGCGAAGGGGCGCAGCCGTGTTGGACCATGACGTCCTGCAGCATTTTTGAAGAAGGCGGTTTGAGCAGGTAAGCGTTGGCGCCCAGTTCCTGGGCCTTTTGCCGGTCGCGCGATTCCGAAGAGGAGGTCAGGATGAACACCGGAATATGGGAAAGGGCCGGCTCGTTGCGAATCCATTTGAGAACTTCGAAGCCATGGACAGACGGGAGTTTGAGGTCGAGAAAGACGCACCGAGGCAGGGGATGAAAGGCGCGGTCAGCGTAAGGGGCAGAGCCGGCGAGGTAATCAATGGCGTCCTGACCATCGCTTGAGACATGGACAGGGTCCTCGAGATTGGCTTTGGAGAGCGCGTATTTCATGAAGAAGACGTCGTTTTGGTCGTCTTCGACCAGGAGGATGCCTTTATGCTGTGATGTCATGGCTGGGGTGGAGGGTCCAATTCGATCCAGAAACTGCTGCCGGTGAGGCCATCGGACTCGACCCCGACGCGGCCCCCCATTCTCTCGGCGGCTTTGCGGACGATCGCCAGGCCGATACCGGTGCCGTCGAAACGCGGGTCTTGGCGCACCCTCTCGGCGCGCGGAGGTCATGAGAAACGCTGCAGGAGAATTCCTCCATTTGGGCGATGGCTGAAACACTCTCGGATTGGATTCAGTTTGTATCAACCCATGAAAGGGCGTTATGGGACAAATCCCTACTGCCTATATGGCCGGATAAGGCCCCCGGCAAAAGTCAATGCAATGTCCCGGTCTGGAAGCTTAAGGCGGAGCGCTGGATCAAGTACTCATACTGAGTGCTGGCGTAGGTAATCTGGGCTGAGATCAGATTCAGCTCGGCCTGGTTGAATTCGACGATCGAAGCTATCCCGTTTTTATATCGCGCCAGGGAGAGGTCATAGGATTGTCGGGCGTTCTCGAGGAGCCGGCCTGAAATCTGGTAACGATCAAAGGCATTCTGGGCGTTAAGCCAGGCGATGCGCACGTCACGAATGACATTGTCTTCGAGGTCGCGCCGGCTCTGGTCGGTGGCCTGGGCCTGTAACTCGGCTTCCCGTTGGCGGGCGACGTAGAGGCCGCCGGCGAAAATGGGGAAATTAATCACTACGCCGGCAGCGGCGTAGCTGTCGGGGATCAGCGGGTCATGCACGGGCGACACACCCGCGGCGCCAACGGCCGCAACGGTTGGCAGCCTGGCATCGCGCTGGGCACGGGCCATTTTCAAGGAGGCTTGCTCCTGGTTTTTCAGGCTGAGCAGGTCGGGGCGGAAACTCAGGCCCTGCTGAATAAAATCATACACATTCGTTGAGACCTGTACAGGCAGCGGTTCTTCGATTAAGTTATAGGTCTTGCTGTCGCGCAAACCGAGGAGGTTGGAGAGTTGGGCGAATGATGCATCGAGGTCATTGCGAGCTTTGACCAGGAGCAGTTGGGCGTCTTCGAGGTTCACTCGGGCAAAGCTGGCGTCCAATTCGGACTTAAGTTGATTGGTGACCTCAGCGCTGACCAGGTTGAGAAAAACCTGGCGGGCTGTGACGGTTTGCAGGGCGACTTTCAGGACCGCTTGAGCCTGCTGGGCGGAATAGAAGGCGCCATCGACGGCCAGGAGAATCTGCTGGCGAGTGGCCTGGGCATTGTTGGCGGCTGCTTCGGCCTGGAGCCTGGCGCTGCCGACCAGGTTGGGGGTGCGGCCAAAATCCGTGATAAGCTGGCTGATCATCAGGCCCTCGGAATTGCGGTCGAAAACCCTGGGGCTATTCAAGGCGTCAAGGGCTTCGATGCGGGTGTTGCTGACTGCGGCGCCCACCGCGACGGCATTGGCAGAGATCACGGGAAAATAGCCGGCTCGCGTCTCGATGGTGACCTGGCGGGCGGCCAGGGCTTTGAGGTCGGCGACGCTAATCAGGGGATGGTTTTGAATCGCCATCTCATGGGCTTGCTTCAAGGTCAGCGGGGGCAGTTCGGCTGCACCCGCCGCGCCCAGCGCAATTCCTAAAATAAAGAGTGGGCCGAGGGTCTTCTCAAGCGGGATGATCATAGGCAATTTGAGCGCCGCCGATTTCCGGGCGATTATTGTTTCGGGAATCGCCGCCTTCCTTGCGGCGATAGATGATATAATAGGCGCAAGGAACAACGAAGACCGTCAGCACGACCGAGACGGCCAAACCGCCGATAATGGACTTGGCAAGGGGGGCATAGGCCTCGCTACCAGTGCCGAGTTTGGCGGCCATGGGCAGCAGCCCGATTAACGTGGCCAATGAGGTCATCAGGACTGGACGCAAGCGGACACGGCAGGCGAGCGAGACGGCTTTGCGCAAGGGCTGTCCTTCGGCGCGGAGACGGTTGGTGAACTCGACGATGAGGATGCTGTTGGAGACCACAATACCGACCATCATGACAATGCCCATGAGGGACATCACATTGAGCGTGGTGGACGTGGCGAAGAGGATCAGCAGCACACCGGTCAGCCCGGTGGGGACAGCCAACAGGATCAAGAACGGGTCCACAAATGATTTGAACTGGGCCACCAGGATGAGATAGACCAGCAACGTCGAGAGAAGCAGGCCGTAGCCGAAACTTGAGAACGAGGTCCGCATGGCCTGGACGGAACCGCGTATGAAGGTTTTGGTGTTCGGGGGCAACTGGTCTTGAAGGCCATCAACGATCTTTTTTACCTGGGCATAAATCCCGCTGAGGTCTTCGCCTTTGGGCGCGACATAGACATCGACGGTCCGGCGGATTTGGTAATGGTCCACCTCGGTTGGGGACGGGACGCGGGTAATATGGACGACTGAATCGAGGCGAGTGGGCTCTTTGAGGTTGACGGCACGGAGCGGCATCGAGCCGAGGTCGGCGATGCTTTTGACGTATTTTTCAGGATACTGCACGGTGAGGAGGTAATTGTTGCCCGTTGTGGGATCGATCCAATAACTCGGGGCGATCATGCCGTTGGAGGTCAACGCGGTAATCAAGCTGTCAATGACTTCCTTGGTGCTGAGGCCCAACTCGCTGGCGCGCTCGCGGTCGATGTCGATCTTGAGAGCCGGGTAATCGACGTCCTGAGGCACCAGGACATCGCTGACGCCGGGCAAGGCACGGGTTTGGCGGGCAATTTTGGCTGCGATGGCGTGAGCGGCGCGAAGGTTGGGTCCGCTGACCTGGACATCAATTGGGGCAGGGACACCCTGGTTGATAATGGCATCGACAAGGCCGCCGGTCTGGAAATAAGCGCTGAGTTGAGGCAATTGCTTACGGAGCCGCTCACGGACGCGGTTCATGTACTCGAAGCTGCTGAGGTGATGGTCCTCGTTGAGGCCGACCTGAACGACAGCGGTGCTGGGACAGGAGTTTGGATTGAGAATAGAGTTAAATCCCGGGGTGGTGCCGATATTGGAGACAATGATTTTGAGATCGCTCTTAGGCACAACCTCGTGAACGATATCCTCGACCTGGCTGATGTAATTTTCGGTTAGGCCGAGGCGAGTGCCCGAGGGGGCTTTGACGCTCATGACGAACTGGCCGGGGTCGGTTCGTGGGAAGTAGGACTTGCCGATCATCGGGTAGAGCGCCAGGCTCAGGATAAACAGGCCGCTAATGCCAAGGACAGTTGCCAGTGGCCGCATCAGGGCGACATTGAGGACCCCTTCATAGCGGTCGAGCATGTGATGGAACTTGGCATTGAACCAGGCATTGAAGCGCGCGCCCCAGCCTTTGGGCGGCTGATGGGATGCTTCTCCTTTGGCGGGGGCCTCGTGGCCCTGGTGGCCTTTGATCAGATTGGCGCAGAACAGGGGCACAACAGACATGGCGACGAAGTAGGACGCGAATAGGGAGAGAACAACTGCCAGGGCCAAGGCCGAGAACAGGAACTTGCTAACGCCATAGAGGAAAGTGACCGGGAAGAAGACAACGACGGTAGTGAGGGTGGCGGCCAAAACGGGCAAGGCAACTTCCTGGCCGCCGCGCTCAGCGGCGATGGCGGGCGGTTCGCCCATTTCGAGATGGCGGAAGATGTTTTCGAGCACGACCACCGAGTTATCAATGAGGCGTGAAAAGGCCAGGGCCAGACCGCCAAGGATCATGGCGTTGACGGTGCTGCCGCCCAGGCCCAGGGCGATGAAGGCCGCCAGGGCTGAGAGGGGTATGGAGAGAAAGACGGCGAGGGTGGCGCGCATGCTGCCCAGGAAGAGCAGGATCATCAGCCCCGTGAGGACCAGGCCGATGGCCCCTTCGTGAAGGAGGGTGTCAATAGCGGTGCGCACAAAAACGGATTGATCAAAGGCAACCCGCCTAATCAGATTGCTGGGAAGCTCCAGGAGTTTGGGCATGAGGTTTCTGACTCCGTCCACGATCTTGATGGTATTGGCATCGCCACCGGCCTTGAGGACCGGGATATAGACGGAGGGCTGCCCATCAATGCGGACTTTGTTATATTGAATCTGGGCGGCGTCCTGGGCCTTGCCAACATCGGCGACCAGGACGGAGGATTCGCCGACCGTTTTGAGCGGGACCATATCAATATCCTTCATTTCATTGATCTGGTTATTGGCGTAAATGTTGTAGTCAAAAGGACCAAGCTTCACATCGCCTGCAGGGAGAATGAGGTTGGCCTGGTTGACGGTGCGCACGACATCCATGACGCTGAGTTGATGGGCCTCCAGCTTGAGTGGATCGACATAGACCATGATCTGGCGGTAACGCCCCCCAAATGCCGGCGGGATGGAAGCGCCGGGAATGCCGGCCATCTGGTTGCGGATGGTGAACTGGCCCAGGTCGCGCAACCGGGCCTCGGTGAGTCCCTTGCCCTTCAAAGTCACCAGGCAGACCGGCAGGCTGGAGGCATCGAATTTCATGACGATGGGCGGCAGGGTGCCTTGGGGCAGATACCGCAAGCTGGCCATTGCCAGGTTGGCAATGCCGGTCACGTCGGAGTCCGGATTGGAGCCGGGCTGGAAATAGACTTTGATGAGGCTCACGCCGGTCAGCGAGCGGGATTCCATGTGGTCCACGCCGGATGCCAGGGTAAACATGCGTTCGAATTGGCCGGTGATGTCGTTCTCGATCTGCTCGGGTGGCATGCCGGAATAAAAGGTGGCGACTACCACGACGGGGATATTAATGGGTGGGAAGAGATCGACGGGCATGCGCAGCAGGCTGGTAATGCCGACGACGCAAACAATCAGGCAAACGACGATGATCAGATACGGATAGCGGATGGAAAAACGAGACATGATTTTCGTTACGTGAGAACGGGTTTAGCAGAATTCGGTTTCATGAGGTTAGCCGGCGTGATTAAAAGCGTTGGTTCTGAATGGCGGCGCGCAGTTTATCGATCGAGAATTCTGGAGAATGGCAGAGCGCGATGATGAACTGCTCGCGCGCGGCGATTTCTGCGGCCTTAGCGGGCACACGGGCTGCAATGTCCAACGGGATGGATTGAACGCCATGGACATCGCCGTGAAGCAAATCACCGGAATTGATTTTCAGGCCGCCGATTTCGACCGGGCCGCCAATATCCACCACATGGATGTAGGCGTGAGAGACGGTGACACTGCCCGCAAAGAAATGGAACCCAGCGCTCTCAGCCAAGGGAATGTCGCGGACGGCGCCGTTGGTCACGACGCCGACACCGTGAAGAGTGCGGAGAATACTCATGTGGACGCCGCCCACCAAAGAGCCCAGGCCCGGCCGGCTGGAGAGGTCCTGGATGGCGACCACGCGGGGCGCCGGCAACGAGAGGATATAATCCCACCAATCGGTGCGTTCGGGATAGTTGCCATCGGCAGTGGGCGGCGCGGCGCCGCGGATTTTGATCGTTGCGGCAAAACCGAGCATCGGCTGCAAGCGGGGAAAGAGGCAGCGAACGGTGTCATCCATGAAGCCTTCGTTGCGGAGGCGTTCCTGGAAGGTCTCGATGGCATTGGCCAGAATGCACGCATCGAGGCGGCGCAGGGCTTCCAATTGCTGAAATGTAAGCGGTTCAATCATGCAAGGTGGCAACCGGTTTATCGCTGAGCAGCGTTTCGGTGAGTTTGGGTTCAACAGTTTGGCCGGGATTGACCCTCGAGCGGCTGCCGGTAAGGACCAACTCACCTTGTTTGAGGCCCGAAATGACCTCGAAGCGGGTGGGGGTGTCGATGCCCAGCTTGACTGGGCGTTCTTCGACCTGGTTCTTGTCGTTGATTACATAGACTGTGGAAGATTCGCCGGGGGGAACCGCCTCGATCGGGATGGAGAGGGCTTGGGCGCGTTTGGCAACCTTGAGGACCACCTCGGCGTACATACCGGGAACGATCTCGAGGTTGGGATTGGGCACCTCGATTTCGGTGGTCATCGTGCGGGTATCTTCGTTGACCCGGTCTGTGGTGCGGGTAATGGTGCCGACAAAAGGTTTGTTATCGAGCGACTGCACGCGCACCTCGATTTTGTCACCGCAATGGATGTCTTTGACGTAGGCAACCGAAACCGGGAAATCGAGTCTCAGGAGATAATTGTCCGAGATGCGGACGAGCGGCATGGATTGGGTATCGGAGGAAGTGCCGGCCTGGATGAGGGCGCCGGGGTCTGCATAGCGGTGGGTGATGACGCCGTCGAATGGGGCTGTGATCTTTGTGTAACTGACCAGCGTCTCGAACTTTTCCACATCAGCTTTTGTCGCACCAATGGCGGCCTGTGTGGCGAGGTCCTTAGCCTGGGCGGTTTCGAGGTCCTGGTCGGAGATAGTGCCTGGGGCATCTTTGGCCGTATTGCGCATGCGGATAAAAATGTCATGCGCGTTGGTGTAGTCGGCCATGGCCCTGGCCTCGTTCGCGATGGCGTTGTGCAGTTGGTCGAGCAACTCGGGCACTTCCAGGGTGGCCAAAATCTGGCCGGCTTTGACGCGGTCGCCAAAATCGACGTTCATGTCATGGACGTAACCGGATACCTTCGCATGGAGTTCGTCTTCGACGTAAGCGCGAAACTCTCCCGGGATGGTGACTTCCTCGAAGAGGTCCTCGCGCTGGACGCGGGCAACGGGGACAATGGGCATATCGGAGGAGGCAACTGGAGGGGGAGAGGTTTGGCCATTGTTTTTGGCAGCGAGCCAGAAGGGAATAGCGACGGCCGCAGCGAGGACGAGGGCCGCAAGGCCCCAGCCCAAGGGTTTGGGAAATCGTGACAAGCTGTTGCGCAGCCCTTTTAGGCGGGTCGGAAATGACGGGGTGGCCGGCGGTTGCGGATTTGGGGCGGGGCCTGCGGTTGGCTCTGCCGTGTTAACCTCAGGACTTTGCTTGGGAGTCTCGGTGTTCATGATGGTTATGCTTGGAGTTGGAATTGGCTGGAACGAGGGGTAATTCAACCCGGAAACGGCTGCCTTGCCCCGGTGAGCTGCTGGCTTCTACTCGGCCATGATGGGCCGTGCAGATGGATTTGACGATGGAAAGACCCAAGCCCGCGCCGCCCTGGTCGCGTGAGCGGGCCTGGTCCACACGGAAGAAGCGTTCGAAAATACGAGGTAGAACTTCAGGCGGTATCCCGGGGCCGTTGTCCACCACCTCAAGCATGGCCTTGGCGTTTTGCATGCCGACCGACAGATGGACGGCGCCGCCTTCGGGGGTGTACTTAATGGCGTTGTCGAGCAAGTTGACGATGACCTGTTTCATCCGGGCGCGGTCGCCCTGGACCCACACAGCGGATGGCGCAGCGCAGGTGACCTCGATTCTTTTATCTTCAGCCAGCAGTGACATTTGGTCGGCCGTCGAGGTGGCCAGCAAGGCCAGGTCAAACTTAACCCACTCGGCGGCAGCCTCTCCGGCGTCGAGCCGCGAAATGGCGAAGAGGCCCTCAACGATATTGGTCAGGCGCTCGACTTCTTCGAGGGCGCTGCCGAGGCGCTCACGCGATTCGTCGGTCAACTGGGGTTCGCGGACCATGGTTTCGATCTCGCCGCGCAAAACCGTCAGCGGTGTGCGCAACTCATGGGAGGCATCGGCTACAAACCGGCGCGAATGTTCGAAGGCGGCGTCCAGGCGCTCGATCATGTGATTCAAGGCGAGCGACAGGCGTTCCAGTTCGTCTCCGGTTTGGGCAAGGGGAAGCCGTTCACTCAGGTTCGTTGAGCTGATGCTCTCGGCGCTGGCCGCTATCCGGTCCACGGGCGCCAAGGCGCGTTTGACCAGGACGTATCCCCCGCCCAGGGCAATGGCGACCACGATTGGCAGCATGGTAATCAAAAAGATCAGCCAATGCCGCGAATCGGCTTGGACCTCGTCCATAGGCGCGCCGGTTTCAATCAGGAAGCTCCCGGTTGGCGTTTTTAGCTTATGGGCGGCGAGCAGCATCTTGCGCCCGCCTAACAGCATGACCTGCCGGCCCGACTCCGTCACCGGTGACCATTGCGGGGGAGGAACTGCGGCGGGATCGAAGCTCTGGCTTTTGGGCGTGGGCGAGAGGTACAGCAAGGCGCCATCTGCGCGTGTGATGCGGACAAAGCGATCATTGAGTTCGGGGGCGTAGCGGGCCTGGATTTCCTGGCCGACATTGGACAGTTTGTGCTCTTGAGATTCTTCCACGAGCAGTTGGGCTATTTGGCGCGCGCGACGCAATTGGCTCTCTTCGAGCGAGCTGGTCAGCGAGCTGCGCAGGGCGAGGTAGGTGGAGACACCGAGCAAGCCAAAAACGCCTATCAGCAGGAGGGCATACCAGCCAACGAGCTGAAATTTAAGCGAGCGGGTGTTCATGCCTGGACGCCCTCGTTGAGGCAATAGCCCACCCCGCGCACCGTATGGATGAGTTTGGAAGGGAAAGGGTCATCGACCTTGGCGCGGACGTGGCGGACATAGACATCGACGATGTTGGTGAGACTCTCGAAACTCTCGTCCCATACATGCTCGACAATCATGGTGCGGGACAGGACCCGGCCAACATTGGCGGCGAGATACTCGAGCAAGGCATATTCCTTCCCCGTTAGCTCGATGCGCTTGCCCCCGCGCCGGACCTGCTGGGTGAGGCGGTCGATTTCCAGGTCGGCCACGCGCAACTCATGAGAGCGGGTGGCCAGCGGGCGGCGCAGAAGGGCCTTGATGCGCACCAGCAGCTCGGCAAATGCGAAAGGCTTGGTCAGGTAATCATCGGCTCCGGCTTCAAAATTCTCGACTTTATCCTTTGTGGCGTCGCGCGCGGTCAGGACCAGGACGGCTGCGGTGCTGCCTTTGCGGCGCAGCCGCCGCAGGAGTTCGGTGCCACTGATACCGGGCAGCATCAGGTCCAGGATGATCAGATCATACTCAGTGCCCGAGGCCTGTTGCCAACCGGTGTCCCCGTCGTAAGCGATATCGACAGCGTAGCGTTCGGCGCGCAGCCCGCGGGCGATAAAATCGGCCACTTTCTTTTCATCTTCTACCAGGAGCATGCGCATGATCGTAAATCAATAACGGTCTTAGACTAGCACCGGATGATTAATGCTCGATTAATGGTACATTAAAATCTATTCATAATCCTGCGGGCGCGCAAGCGGCGGCAGAGTCAATCGCGGTCCGTGAAATGTGAAGAGGCGACCCCTGGTTTTTTATATTTTCGCAGTCCCAATGGCCAAGCTGTGTCCGGGGTCGTTTCGGTTACCGTGGGTTACCGTGGGTTACCGTAAGCGACCGTACGGTTACCGAGGGTTACCGGCGGATGGCGGTTGAGCGACGTTGGGCGGTGCCACGGCCTGCTGTGTTGAGGTTGAGGTCCGCCTGCGCATCTCGGCAACGGTGGGGCCGGGAGGGCGATAGGGCATCTCTTCACGAGGCGGGAGGGAACGTGGTGGTGGAGGAGTTTATTGACCATGTCGCGTTCGAGCTTGGGCAAGCGCGCGATTTTGCCCTTGCGCAGGCATTGAGGGAGGAGTGCGCCGAGGGCGGGCGGGGCGGGGATGACGCCGGCGAAATTGAAGGCGGGTGAGGGTGGGGCCTGGGGTTGAGGCGGCCCGACGGTGCGGCGCCGGATGAGAGCACGTTCCTCTTTGACCTGGAGGGAGCGGTTGCCGAGGAGATTCTGCAGGTCTGCGGGGACCGAGCGCTCCGGGACAGGCTCGGCGCCGAGAAGGGTGAGGGAGTGGTTGTTGTCGGGCTGGGAGCCGATGTTGATCGATGATGAGTTTAGCATACGCGAACAGGATAAAGAGGGGCGGAAGACCTCGAAATCGGGAGGAATTGGAGGGTAGTTGGATTGCTGGTGTATGGCTGAGGATGGGTTGTGCATAACATGCTGGTACTGAAAGAGTTTACCGCTAATGGGCGCTAATTGACGCTGCTGGGGAGCGGAGGGCTGGCCTGGGGCGACGCGTGGTTAAGGGGTGTGCAGCCTTCCGCTGAAAAGGTTTGAGCGCGAGCGGAGGGGAAAAGAAAGCGTAACATGCAACCAGGTGCAATTGGCGTAGGCGGTGGGCAGACGGAGGTGCCGGTTCGGGAGAGCTTGCAAGTTTGAGAATTGAGATTTCAGACGGGGGTCGATAACCGAAATGGCAAATCCCACATGGCAAATGGTCAATAATCCGCCGATAGC